>CAMYZH010000010.1 GCA_947303785.1 uncultured Clostridium sp. | reverse complement strand
TAAAAATGAACCCTCCTTATTAAACAATTTTGTCTAACAATTTGGGTTCACTTCACTTCTACCTAGTTTTTATTATGTCTTAAAATTGTAAAAGCCTGCACGACACACGATACAGGCTTTCTTCTTTTATATAGTCATTTTACATTCTAATAATTCTTTAGAAACTTGTTGTTCTTAAATTATCTAAAATCTTATATATAGCATTTCTAACTTTTGGATTTTCCATATTATCTGATTCAAATACAATTTTATAGCCCCATCCAGTTTTATTATCATCATATGCTCTAAAACGAGTATATAATCCATAGCTTTTTCCATCTTTATGTCTACATACTGAATAATTGCATTCTCCATCAAATATACTATTTGGCCCTTCTGAAATTGCGTTTTCACGATCTATTTCTTCTTTAAAAATTGTTTTATAAGCATTTTCAAAATATATTCCTGGTAACATTTTTTCTTCAACATATTCTGGCATATATACTGTTATTTTTAAGTGTGACGTAATTGGTTGTTGTGTATTTTCATCAATACCTTTTAAGTCGCCTTCAATTTCAACTGTTTTTTCATCTGCATAATTAATATCTGAACCCCAATACATATCTGAATAAGTAGTTACATCAAATGTGTCTGGATATTGTACCCATAGTCCTGGTGACCAATATTCTAACCAATTTAATGTTGAAATATCATTTGTTGCTTCTTCAGTTTGATTATCTTTTCCTGGAGTAGTTGTTGGTTGAACATTAAGCCTAGGATCTACGTGTTCTCCATCACCTTCTTCAGCTGGTTCTACATATTCATATTCTTCTTCTGGGTATGTTTCTTCATTTTCTTCATTATTTTCTTCTGCTTCGTATATTGTAATCATATTTTCAAATCTTATTATTTGATATTTTACAATTTCATTGTTCTCATTAATCTTAAAATATACTGTTCCTTCATATACATTTATATCTTTTGTTTTTATATCAAATCCATTGTCATTATTCAATGAATCAGTATATGTAAATGTTACTTTATAAGCTGTTCCTGTATATGAAATATTTGAAATATTAATACATGTGTTTCCAAATCTTTTTTCTTCGTTATTATATTGATAATAATCTTTTCCATTGTATGTTACTTTATGGAAAGTTTGTCCGCGAGTAAAATTACTTGCAATTTCATTATATCCAATTTCTTTTAATATTTTATTAACTCTATCTGCTTCAATAGCTATTCTATCATCATCTCCAATACTTGCTATTCCATTTGATTCTTCTACTGTATTTGCATTTATTGCTAATAATATTTTCTTGTCTTCATCTACTCCATTTAATCTTGGATATGCAGATACTAATCCTAAAAATTTCTTTAATTCAATCTCAGAAACTTTTTTCATAGCTTCTTCTTCACCTTCGACTGTTATTGTCTTATTTTCAAGGTCAACTACTAATTTAGTTAGTTTTTCTCCATTATTTTTTGAAACTTCTAAATTTATTATTTTATCTTCTTCTGTAAAATTGTTTAATTCTAATTCATCTATATAAGCTCTTCTTTCTTCTTTATTACTTGTCATTTCACATAATACATTTGAACTATTATCTGTTACTTTATATTTTAGTGGAACTATTTCATCATTTGATTCAAACTGGCGTTCTTGAACTGCAATTAGTAATTTAGCTTTATTGTCCTTTATTTGTAAACCTCTAACTTGCATTTTAATGTTTTCTGTTAATTGAATTGGCTCATATGAAATAGTCATATCTCTGTCTGATAATATTGCATCTTTTCCTGTTACAATCGTTGGTTTTTCTCCTGTGATTAAATATTTAACCATAAAGAACACATTTCCATAGCCATTTGTTGAAGCATATATATTTGCTCCTCCTAGTACTACAGCTAAACATGCTGCTGTAGCTAATCCTTTTTTCCACGCTGGAAAACTTTTAATTTTCTTTTCTTCACCCATTACTTTTTCCTCCTTTAAAAAATTATTGAAGATATCGTCTGCTTTTTTAGATATTAGTTTGTCTTTTTGAAGGATTTCTTTTATTTTTTGATCTCTATTATCCAATTTGCTCACCCCCCTCTTCTAGTTTATATATTTTCGAGATTTGTTCACGTGCTCTTGAAAGTCTTGATTTTACTGTACCTTCAGGAATGTTTAATATCTCTGCTATACTAGAAACTGATAAATCATCATAATAGAACATTACTGTAACTGTTCTTAAGTCGGAATCAATTTGATTTAAAATTTTCTCTAATTCTGAGTCATTACAATACATTTCATAATAAGGCTGTGTAACCTGTTCAAGCTTTTCATTAATATTTACAACTTTTTTATTCTTTTTTATTATGTCATAACATTTATTAATCATAATCTTGATTATCCAAGTTGAAAAATATTCTGGATGTTCTAGCTTGTTTAGGTTCTTGTATGCTGATATCAATGTTTCTTGTATTGCATCACAAGTATCATCGTCATTTTTTAATATTGATATTCCTGTTTTGTACAATTTAAATTTAACATCCTCGATGAGTCTTGAGAAAGCATCTTTATCTCCCTTTTTAGCTAAATCGAAATCATTCATTTCCTTCCTCCTATTCTTTAGACATTATTTTTTTGTAATGGGTTCACAAAAATTGTAACTTTTTAAAAAATTTTTTTCAAGTAGTATTATAAATTAACTTTTTTATCTATTTTTTGATGTTTTTACTTAACTTTAATATATTCCTTTATACTTTCATATTTACTTTCTCCAATTCCTGGAACATTTTTCAAATCCTCAATGTCTTTAAAGTAGCCATTTTCTTCTCTGTATTTTACTATACTTGTTGCTAGGCTCTCTCCTATTCCATTTAATTTTTGTAATTCTAATGAATCTGCTTTATTTATATTTATAATTATTGTTTTTCTCTCTTCTTCTACAATTCCTTCTGAGCTATCATCTATGATTGCCGCCTCTTGCTCATTAATATTTGGTATATAAATTTTTTGTCCATCTTCTAATTCATAAGCTAAGTTCACATTTTTTATATTTGCATTTTCTGTTTTTCCTCCAGCTTTATCAATAGCATCAGCAATTCTGCTTCCTTCATCTAATTCGATTACACCTTCATTTAATACTTCCCCTGTTATATATACTTTAATTTTGTCATTTTCTTCTTGTATATTCTTTTCTTCTGTTATAAAACTAGATAATTTGATGTCTTTATCACTGTTTTTTTCATAATATAAATCGATTATTTTGATAATTATTAAAAATATTATTAAAATTATAATGGCCGAAACTATTATCATTCTTTTACTTTTTTCTTTATTTATCATTTTTACTCCTTTCTTATATATTGTTTTTTGTCGAAATTTGGGTTATAGTATTAGTAATATTTTTTTGGGAGAAAACCTATATATGAGACAATTGAAAAAAACAAGTATCATTTTTATTTTTTTGATTTTAGTTCTAAGTTTTGTAACTTCTTCGTTTGGTGCTTCATTGTCAGAAAAAACATCTGAACTAGAATCAACAATGAATTCAGAAGCTGTTCTTATAATGGAAACTTCTACAGGAAAAGTAGTTTATGAAAAGAATGGCTATCAAATTAAATATCCTGCTAGTACCACTAAAATTATGACTGCAATTCTTACATTAGAAAATTGTAATCTTGATGAAACCGCTACTGCTAGTGAAAATGCAATCACTTCAATTCCTAGTGGTTATCAAACTGCTAATATTCAAATTGGTGAAACCCTTTCAGTTGAATCTTTGCTATATGCTCTGATGCTTCCTTCTGCAAATGATAGTGCTGTAGTTTTAGCAGAACATGTTGCAGGATCTGTTGAAAGCTTTTCTGATATGATGAATAAAAAAGCGGAAGAACTTGGTTGTAAGAATACCCATTTTGTAAATCCTAATGGAATCCATAATGAAAATCATTATTCTACAGCTTATGATTTAGCTTTGATTACTAATTATGCAATGCAAAACGAAGAATTTAGAAAAATAGTTACAACTACTTCTTTTACTTTACCTGCTACATCAGCTTATCCTAGTGAAACCAGAACATATATGAATACTAATAATTTAATAATTCCAGATTATCGAGATAAATCTGATAATTATTATTATCAATATGCTACTGGTGTTAAAACAGGATTTACAAGTCAAGCTAAAAATTGCTTAGTATCAACAGCTGAAAAAAATGGAATGCAATATACTTGTGTTGTTCTTGGTGCTTCGATTGATTACGTAAATGGTGAATCAGTAAGTCATAGATATGTTGATAGTATTGCTCTTTTTAATTATGCATTTGATAATTTTTCTTTTAGGAAAATTAAATCTGAAAAAAATAATATTAAGACAATAGAAATTGATAATGCTAAAAAAGATTCTAAAAATTTGGATTTACTTATCGCGTCTGATATTACTGCCTTAGTAAGTATAGATGGGAAAAATACTGCTTTTGAACCTAATATTCAATTAAATGAAAATCTTAAAGCTCCGATTTCAAAGGGAGATGTTGTAGGAACAATTTCTTATGATATTGAAGGTTTAAGATATACAACTGATTTAATTGCAGGAAATAGTGTTGAAGAATATAAACCTAATCATATAGGTATGTATATTGTATTAGTAATAATTATTATAGTAATTGTTTTCTTAATAAAAAAATATATTAATCAAAAGAACCGCTTCAAAAAAAGAAGAAATAAATATGTTGTAAAATAAATAAAAGGGCATTTTCAAATTGAAATTTGCCCCCTTTTTTATTTAATTAATATCTTGCCCGTAAGAACTACTTGGCTCACCAGGTATTTTATAGTCTAACATATCTTGTCCAACAATTATTGTTATATCATACTCTGTATTTATCTTTCCTTTTGCTTCATCTCCATATCCCAAGGTATCTATTAATTCATCTATTACTTCAACCTTTTTTTCAGTCCTATTAATAACTTTGGTTGTATTTGAAAATGTTGTTTGCCCAGTTTCTTTAATATTATACCCCTTTTCTTCTAATCTTTTTATTGTTTGCTCAAATGTCTCTTCACTTCCACTACCATTTAACACTTGAAGCTTTATGTACTCAGGTTTTAAAACTGTCTCTCCATCAGCATTTGCATCTGATTCAATCTGTTTAAATTTAAACATGTCATCTATGATATTTTTTGTTTTGGTTTTATCTGCTTTATAAAACGAAAGTGGTATCGGTCCTAAATTTGCAGGCGCTCCTGGAAGATATGCTTCTTGAATTGCCGCAACATCAAATTCTACTGCTGCTGGTGAATATTTCATGATTTCGTTCATTTCCATATTTGTTTCTGTATTGTCAAATGCTATTTTTATTAAGTCATTGATTTTGGTTACATTTTTTAATTTTAATGTTTGTCTTATTGTTTCAGTTATAAATGCTCTTTGAGTCTTTGTTCTTCCTATATCTTCTCCACCATATTCTGCAGGATATGTTGTATAATCATTATTGTGTCTAAATCTTAATAATTGCTCCGCTTTTGGTCCATCTATTTTTTGCATTCCAGCTTTTAAATCAATATGTAAATCTTGTACATTATCATCATATCTCATATCAATTGGAACATTAAAATCAATTCCTCCAATTGCATCAATTATTTCTATTAATCCTTCATTTTTAACAACAATATAATTGTCTATTTCAATTCCAATTAGTTTTTCAACTGTAGCTAATAGCTTTTCTGCTCCCGCTTTTCCGCCGCCGCCTGCTTGATAAACTGAATTTATTTTGTCATATCCTCCGGCTGTAGCTTCACTTCTTCCTATAAATGTGTCTCTTGGAATTGATAACATAGATGCTTCTTGTGTTCTTGGATAATATGCACAAACTATGATTGTATCTGTTAATAGTAATCCTTCATCTGTACTTACTCCCATTACTAAAAAATATAATGGCTCCAGATTAGCAACATCTTCTTCTGTTTGGCCTGTTACAAATAGAGCAACTTCTTTTGCTCCTCTTTTTAGCATTTTGTTCATATCCCAATTTGATTGAATTCCTAGTTTTCCAATGTAAAGAACAATTAATAAGATAAGCATTAAAAATAATATGAATATTGTTTTTAATACTCCTAGTAATATTTTTATAAATAAGTTTCTATTACCTTTTTTCTCTTTTTTTCTCTCTTTTTTTTCCTGCTTCTTTTTAGCTTTTTCTATCTTTCTTTGATTTTTTCTTTCTTGTTTATCCGCTTTTTTTCGTATTTTAGCTTCTCTTTCTTCTTGCTCGCGTTTTTCTCTTCTACTCACTTTTTTTCTCCTACTACTAATATCTTTTGTAATTATAGCAAATTTACTATCTGTTTTCAATTACTTTACTATAGTATTAATAATAATATTGTTTTCATATACCAAATTTGTAATTTTTGACTTTTTGATATTTTCCTCTATTTTTCCATCTGCCACAATTGGATTCAAAACATACATAATTGCTAAAACTAGACTTATTATGAAAAAGCCTTCAACTATTCCATAAACTATTCCCCCTGATTTATTGAACTGTTTTATTATAGGTATATTTTCTATAAAACTTGATACTAGTTTAAGTGCTATTAATGCTATACGTAGTACTATTAATAGTCCAATAAAAGATATTCCTTCTATAATTGTAATTGCTAAACTGTCTGCTATATATCTTCCTACATTTTCTTTTGATTTTTCTAAACCTTTTTTTATGTAGCTATCTGCAAATTTTAAGATTGTATTTTTTTCTTTTTCTTCATCTGTTAAGTTTTCGAAATCTACATCTTTTATTTTTTCATATATTCCATTACTTATATTTTCATCAGCTTCTGTGTTTGAAATTATGATATTGGCAACAGGTCGATATAAAACTATAGCAATAATAATTGATACAATTATTGCTATAAAATTTATTGCGACTTTTATCAGTCCTTTTTTATATCCTAAAAAAATTGATAATACCATTATTAATATTAAAATTCCATCAATTAAAATTCCCATTTTGACTCCTTTATAATTTAATTATTGATATTTTGTCTTTATATACTATTACACCAATTTGGCTTGATAAATAGATATCTTTTATCTCTTGTGTGCTAATAAACCTTTTATCTAGCCATCCATTATTTTTTATAAATAATGCCTTGGTTCCTAAGTTTATTGCAACTATATTATCTTTTGATTTTATGTTTTTTATGCTACCTTCAATTATGTATATTTTTTCAGAATTAGAATTATTCCTTATTTTTAATCTATAATCTGATTTAAATACACTAGATTTTTCTTTATCTACTCTTGCAAATCCATTATTAAGGTTTGTATCTACATATGCTGTAAGAGCTGATATTTCATATATTTTTTCACTATTCTTTGAATTTATTTTTAATACATAACTATCAAATGCACAAATTAAGTTATCTTTTTTCTGAAATTTAATTCCAGATAAGACTTCACCATTATCTGTTTTATAAGTATTGATTGTGGCATTTTCTGCATCCTTAATTGCTTTTTCAACTGAAATAAGTTGTACTTCTGTTTCTGGCAATAGCTTTGTATTGTCAATTAATGCAATTGCTACATATTTATCATCTTCTGAAATATCTATTCCAATAACATAGTCTGATGTGTATTTACTGAATATTAATTCTCCTTTAGGATTAAATAGCATTACTATTGACTCATATGTTGTTCCTGTAACACATACTGCAACATATCCATTTTTATTTACACATATTTTGGAAATTTTTCCTTCTATATCTTTTTGCCATAATAAGCTTGTGTCTTTTATTAGACACATTTTTTGTAGGCCATAATCTCCTAATATTAAGTATTTTCCTTCTGAATCAGCAATTGGCTTTGATATTGTTATTTCAATGTTTCCAACTTTTTTCGCATCTGTATTATAGAAATTTACATTTCCTTCTGAATAAATAACTAAATTTTTGTTAAATGCGTAAATTAATGATAGTTTCTCAGTATCTATTGTAACACTGTTTGCATTTTCTTCTGATATTTCTTTTTTTAAAATATATGTATCAACAAATGATCTAAATCCTTGATGAGCTATATATAATGAAACAATAATCAATACAAGTGTTACAACTATTATAACAGCCGTAAATTTATACATTCTTTTATTCTTTTTTTCTTCTTTAAATCTTTCTAAAGAATATTTTTTCATTTGATTTCTCCCTTTTTATATACATATTTATAACAATTACTATGTATTTTTTCAAGGTATTTCATCATAAAACATCGAATTTTAGAAAAAAATAGATTCTTACCTCTATTTTTATTCTAGTGGTAAGAATCTAAAAAACTCTTGTCTTTCTAGTCATTGTTCTCCGCTTTCTTCCATAACTTTCATATTATCTATTGAAAATTTTAAACATTCATTAATAAATTCATTTACTGATGGCAAATCATTATCAGCAACTATTGTTCTTATCTTTTCTAATAGTTCACTTTCTATCCTACATGTAAACTGCTCGTATTCTTTTCTCTTTTTACGTTTAATTACAAATTCTGACATTATATTCACCTCGTAGATATTTTATTACATTGTTTAATTCTTTTATATACTCGTGTGTGACTTTTTTGTGACTTTTTTATTTTGGTGTAATCCTTTAAGTATTTTGTTTATGATATTTTTCGCATTATGTTGATTTTTTATTTTCTGCTATTGACAATTCCCAAAAAAAGTGTTATTCTATGTTAGTACTTTGGTTCAGTAGCTCAGTTGGATAGAGCACGCGCCTTCTAAGCGCGGGGTCGGGGGTTCGAACCCCTCCTGGATCACCAAGTGTTTTTATAAAACCTTGTAAAAAGCTTATCTGTTTTGATAAGCTTTTTTATTATACTTAAATTTTATTGTAATTAATATTTAAATATGATATAAACTTAATATGAAATCTACGATTGCTTTTTTTGGGTAGTATTTTAGATGGTGGATAAATGATTAAAATGAGAGGATTAAGAATAAATGATTGAATTAGAATTAAAATATGAATTAAATAATATACCAAAAGCGGTTAAAAAATATGAAATAATAAAAACTAAAGAACAAAAGGATATATATTATGACACGCCAAACTATGACTTAATACGTAAAGGAAATTTTTTGAGAATACGCGATGAAAAAAGATTGGAATTTAAACTTTTCGCTGGAGATACTACACATTTGTTTTGTAACGAAACTGATTTTGAACTTGATGAGTTAGCTTCTAATAGTAAAAATATAAATGATATATTGTCTTCTATTGATTTAAAGGCTGTTAACAATTTAAATTGTTTTGAACAGATATGCAACATTAACAATCTAAAAGTTATAGCTCCAATTAAAAAAAATAGAACATCTTATAAGTATAGTGATAATTCTACTATATCTATTGATAAAGTTGACGATTTGGGGTTCTTTATGGAAAATGAGATAATGATAGATTGCGAATCTTTATCAGATTCTGAAGCTATTAGAATAAAAAATCAGTTTATCTCTGATTTAGAAAAATCGCAAATTTTATTGGGTAATGAAAAGCAAGTAAACATCGGCTATGTTGAATTATATTTATTAAAATATAATTTGGAGGCTTATAATTTGGGTCTTTATAAGGTCTAAACTTTTTTTTAAAAAACTCTTGAATTTTGTTTAATCTTGTGCTATTATAATTAAGCATTTAGTAATCGAGGTGTAGCGCAGTTGGTAGCGCGCGTGGTTTGGGACCATGAGGTCGCAGGTTCGATCCCTGTCACCTCGACCAGGTTATTTGGGACTAGTAACAATTTAAAAAAGCTTGAGAAATCAAGCTTTTTTCATCTTTCGTATCATTTATCTTTAATTTCTATAATGTTTTCTTTCACTAGTACATCTCTTATTGTATCACCCGTAACGCAATATGCATTTATTCCTAATTTCCTAGCAGCTTCAACATTAGCTTGACTATCATCAAAAAAATAAACATCGTCTGCTGAAGCATTTAAACTCTCAATCATTTTTTCATAAATTTCATTGCATGGTTTCATTAAATGCATTTCGTAAGATAAATATAATCCATCAAAGTTACTAATATCATATATGCCAGCAAACCATTCAAAGTCAATGTGTCTTAGATTAGATAGCATACATACTTTTTTATTAGCTTTTTTTAATACTTCAATTATTTTAATAGTATCTTCATATAATCCATTTCTAATAGGTCCTGTAAATATCGAAATATATTCCTCTATAGTTTTATTACTACCTGAAAAATTTAATATTTTTTTAATATGCTCTTCTGTTGATATAAGACCTCTATGTACATCATCTACACTTTTATCTTTTTTAAAAAAATTACAAAATTCTTCATAAGAAACTTTACACTCTAACATTTCATAAAGCATTTTAACATTCATTGGTCTTACAATTACATTTCCTAAATCGAAAACAAAAATTTTTCCCATAATTAATTCTCCTCTATAAATTACTATTTATTAAACTAATTTTGATAATTCTTGTTTTACCTTTTCTAGATTACTTGATGTTAATAGTGGTATTAAATTATTTATTTCTTCAATGCTCTTATCCCACCATTTTAATTTTTCCAAAGTATCTATTAATTCATCATCAAATCTTTTTCTTATTGGTTTTGCAGGATTTCCTACAACTATTGTATAGGCTTGAACATTACTTCCAACAATACTATTTGCTCCGATTATTGCTCCATCTCCAATATGAACTCCTGGAAGTATAGTAACATTTTGTCCAATCCATACATCATTACCAATTATAGTATCTCCTTTAATTGGCAAGTCATTTTGCAAAGGTGGAGTTTGTTCCCATCCTTCTAAAGAGTAAAATGGAAATGTTGAAACTGCATTCATTTGATGATTTGCACCATTCATCACAAATTCAACACCCGAAGCTATTTGACAAAACTTTCCTATAATCAATTTATCATTATTCCATTCATAATGATGTGTTACATGGCTTTCAAAATCTGAATCAGCAATATATGAAAAATCTCCTACAATAATATTTTTATTCTTTATTGTTGGCTTAATATATATTTCCTTATCATAACCTGCAATAGGATTTATAGTGTTTGGATTTGGTATTTTTCCATCTTTCATATTAATATCTCCTAAAAGTTTTATTTATAATGATTATATAATAGAAATAAAGATTTGAAAATAACAAAAAATAATGAAAAAATATGATAGAAAAAAAGAGTTTTTTTAAGTGAAAAACAACAAAAACACTCTACAAATACAAAGAAAATAATTTAGAAAGAATTAAGGCCGCGTGGTTAGAGACTATGAGTTTAGGTCTCACCTCGGCCATATTTTGCGATTTTTGCAAAAAGTCAAGAGAATTTATAAAAATTAAAAACATTCAAATATGCTATTTTCTAGAAATTAGAGAATAGCATATTTTTCTAATTTGATTTAGCGAGTCAAATAGAATTGGTACAAGCTATGAATAATATTAAAAAACGTGCTGAAGAACTCATTTATAATGATAGTAGGATGAAACCTTTATGGAAGAAGTAAGATTATATGAAATGTATTTAACTGAGGTCACTTTCCTGAAGTCTCACACTCCAGTTTTTATAACTCACAGTCCCGGGGACATTATATCGAGGCTTTTTGAATTGGTATCCATTCTAAAACTGTTTTTATCCAATTTGCTCCATCTCCTAAATAAATATATTCTTCGTTTTATCTAAAACATATCTATTATCTATATATGTTAATACTACTTCCCAGAAATTATTTTACACTATAGTTCTGTTGACTTTTCTCCATAAACAATAGCAATTCTAATCATTATTAACTATCCTCCTTAATATAATATGCAAACATATCTATACATTCAAATCCTAATTTCTTAGCCACTTTACTTGATGATATATTATCACTTCTACAGCCCCATATAGGCTCAATATTGGTTGAAATACAATAATCAATCATTTTTGTAGCAACTAATGAAGCAAATCCTTTCCCCTGAAATTCTTCTAATGTCTCTATTCCAATATCACACTTATTATTAGCTAAGAACCCACTAAATGCTATCGAAACATATTGTTTGTCATAAAAGGCACAATAATTAATTCCGTTTTTGATAAAATCTTCTATACTTTTCCAATATCTATCTGGCATATATTTAAAATTTAATTTATTATAATTTTTTAAATTAATTGTTTTAAAACATATTTTATTAATCTGCTCTTTTATAGAATCCTTAAAAGTATTATATTTTTCATTGTTAAATTTAAAGTACTTTCTGTTATATTTTTTTATTGAATCATTTTGTAAAATATATTTGTCAATACATTGTTCCCAGTTTTTATCTAAAACAGATAGAGCAAATTGTTGTTGACTTTTTGTATATTCATTATTCAATAATAGTTTTAAATTGTTAAATATTTCTTCATTATAATCTCCAATAATTATCGCATCCCTACATTTATGCCAAATGATAGCAGTTTTAGGTATATTAAGATTATCAACAAAAATTTTAGCACAATTTTGTTGATTATTTAAAATTGAAGACACCCAAATAATCTCATGATTTAATTTTGAAATTAAATTAGTTATCTTATAATAATCATTTTCTTTTAATTCATACATTTTTCTACCCTCCTAGATTAAAGTATATCATCTTTTTACTTCATTGCTCAATACTCGTTAATTCGCACTAGAATTAGTTTTTACTCATCAATTTCGCACGAGAATATTTTCTTATACATTTTTTTATGATATAATATTTAAGGTGGTTATATATGGTTAAAAAAAGTATAATAAAACTAAATGAAAATGAACACTATTTATCTCTAGGTAATATTTTTCGATTGATAAAAAATCTAGCAATTGATCCTAATTCATTTTTACAAACAGATTTATTTTCTATAATATTTAATTGTGATATTGTTGCAAATAGCACAGTTAATAATTATTGTACAGGTCAAAGAGCAATAAATCCAAAATATAAACATTATATGAGTATGATAAAAGCAACATATTTGAATGATAAATCTATTTTTATCTCAGAAGTCGGAAAAATACTTAATTTAATTAACACAGGTAAATTAGAAAATACTTCTTATACAATTGAGCAAATAAATAACGACTCTAAATTTAAATATTTATGTTCTAGACTATATACTATAAGCAAAAATGATTCAGAAGTTAATTTAATTCTTTCAAATAAATTACTGAAATATCTCAATTCAAATGATTTATATGATTTTTTTGTAGAAGCATTATTTTTTGCAGTATTAGAACGAACTCAGCCTCTATATAAAAATAGCATTTTAAATGACTTAATAGAAAATAGTATTATTAATACAAACATATCTGTAAATGACATTAAAAGCTTTATACAAATTCAATTAAAGGAAGGAATTTGGTCTATAAGAGGAATTAATAAATTAGCAAATCAAAATAATCCTTTTGCATGCTTTGAAATGGCATCTTTAGAGTTTTATGGAATAATTACAGGAAAACCTCGATATTACAAAGCTTATGATTTTTATAAAATTGCAAGTGATAATAACCATCCTGTTGCAAGTTGGGCAATTGGTTTTTTATATTATAATGGATATATAGGAAGTCGAAGTCCAGAAGAACTAAGATTAGCATATGATTATTTTTCTAAAGCTTTAGAATTAAATTGCCCTAGTGCTTTTAATAGTATTGGATTAGTATATTTAAATGGTGATATCCCTAATATAAAACAAGATATAAATGTTGCAATAAAGTATTTTGAAAGAGGTGCCGAGTTAGGAAATGTATATGCATTCAATAATCTTGGAAAAATAGCTGAAAATAATAAAGAGTATGGCAAAGCATTTGAGAATTATAAAATTTCGGCAAATTTAGGCGATAGCTGGGCATTAAATAAAATAGGAGAATATTATAGATTAGGAATTGGTCAAGAAAAAAATTATAAGGAAGCTTTTAATTCCTACGAATTATCAAGTAATTGCTTTAAATTTTCGTTATGTCCTTGGTCAAAATATAATTTAGCAAAATATTTTTACAAAAAAGGAATGCCAGAAATAAACATACCTCCTAATATTTCAAAAGCAATCGAATTATTAGAAGAAGTATCTGATGAATTAATAGAGGCTATTGAAGAATTAATCTATATTTACTATGATTTGTTTTTAAGTAATACAAAAGAAAATGAAGAATTTTATAAAAAAATAAATTTCTATATTTCAAAAATTGAATTACACCCAAAATATACTATTAAGATAAAAGAAAGAATAGAAGAAACACTACAATCATTTTACACTTCAAATATTGATATCGACAAATACTTAAAAGTTTAAAGAAATAAAAAAAATTTATACCATTAAACATACCTTTTATTAATTGTGCAAAATTAATAAACAGGACTGTAGGAAATTAAATATTTTTTTAATTCCTAATATCTTCTTTGCTATTTTCTCGAAATCATGATATCCTAGTCCTGGTATTCTGTATATTGGATCTGGATCAGTCATTCGTGTTATTGCTTGTCTAGGAGTAATTACACTTACTGCTCCTATTCCATATTCTTTAACCCTTTGATTATGTGTAACATTTTTTGTATTAAAAAAAGCTCTAAAATCAAATTTTTCTATTATCATCTTGAAATTCTTCTATTTATAATTTATTAATTAGATACTCACATATCTATGTTCATTTTTATTTTGATATAATCAATCTTATATTTTATCACATATAATTATTTTTTTGGTTTTATTGATAAAATCAATAATTTCAATTGTTTCTTGCTCATGAATATCTAATTTAGAGTTTATTCCCCAAATCTTACATTCTGTTATTTCTACTTTTATTAAAACTTCATTTTCTAATAAAGTATAACTTTTATATGTTTCAAAATGTTTTTGTTTAATCAATTCTATGAAATCATCGTTTTGACTTGGTTTTCCTACTATATTAGCTTTTCCTTTAAAATTATATGCTCCAATATTGAATGCAATATTGTTATTTTCCTGAATATTTTTTATTTTTTCAAATGTTTTATCAGTTTGAAAATATACTGTAAGCCCTTTATTAACTATACACATCTGTGCTGTTGAAACAATACCATTTTTATTTGAAGTAGCTATTGTAGTAAATTTTGTATTTTTAATTAAATTATCAATTTTATTGATTTCTTCTTTTAATTCTGTTTCATTTAAATATTTCATATTATCCATAAATTTTTCTCCTATTATTTATTATTCAATATTTCTACTAATTCATTATGAATCTTCCCATTAGTTACAAGCATAGTATCTATTCTTTCTCTTTTATCACCTACAATATTAGTTATTTTCCCTCCAGCTTCCTCTACAAATAACTTCCCTGCTGCTGAACTTAATCCTATACTTGGCTTAACATTTATTACACCATCTATTTTTCCAGATGCACACCAACATAATTATATTGCACCTGAAACTATTAACCTTAACCCTCTAACTTTTGAAGCTTAAATCCAATTTTCTATCTTACCTTTTGAAGACCTGACCATAGAACCTGTTATTGCAATTCCAGTTTCTACTTTTGCACCGGAACAAATATCTCTTAATTGATTCGGAATACTTGAAAGTCCGGAGCCTTCATGTGTTACAAAAGGTCTTATTGTTTTTCCTTCAAAATTTAATTCTTTTAAGGCTGTAAATAATTCTTCAGGCATTCCTCCCCAATATACTGGAGATCCAACATAAATTACTTCATAAGAAGAAATATCTGGAACTTCTTCTTTTATTGGTGCATTATGACTTCTTGTTCTTTCTTTTGCTTCTTCTATACATTGCATATAATTTGCAGAATATGGAGTTAAAGGTTCAACTTTAAACATGTCAGCTCCTACTAAATCTCTAATGTATTCGGCAATCACTTCTGTATTGCCTTTATCAACATATCTTATTGATCCACCAAAGTAATTTTCATCAGCTCTCGAAAAATAGATTATTATACTTTTCCTATCTTTATAGTTTTCTTTATTTCCTCCAAATAATACCATTTTAAATTTCCTCCCATACTTGATTTTCTATTACTTTATAATAATATTGAAAAATAAACTACCAACTTTTTACATTAAATATGTATTATGCCACACATTTGACAGAAATGTGTAATAAAAAATGAGTAAACACTAAAATGCCACTCTAAGTGTATATCTACCAACCCACAAAGTAATTAAAGCAGTTGAAAGTTTAGAATTTCTTGGGTTATCTTTCTAGCAACCTCGCCCATATTAAAAAACGACAAAATCTTTATTTTAAAAGTGTTTGTCGCCTTATTGTTTTCTATATCTTGTTTTGAAACATAAATTGTATCTAACCAATCTCTTTATAACATCTATTATTCAAATTCTATTGGAAAACCTGTGTCTTTTAATGCTTGTATTCCTTTTTCGTAACACTCTTCTTTTATCATTATATAGTCTTTTGAGAATGTTGAAACAATTAAAATATTCATTCCTTGGTTAGCAATGACTTCAGCTATTTTAGCTAAAAATCCTACTGTTTGAAAAGGTACAGCTGGTTTGAATTCTATAAGTTTATAATCGCCAACCAATTCTAGTGCTTTTACTTTACTAATATTTTCTTTTTTAGTAATTATAGTTATTTCATCCTTATCTTTTGATACCATAAAATGAATATCTGGTTTTTCTAATTCATTATTTTTTATTAAATATTTTATTGTTTGTGAAAAATATAAGTTCCTCTTGTTCGATAAAACCCTTTTAAAATAAGATTGTCATTTTCAAAATAGTATTCATAATCAGAATCAGTTGTTTCTTCGTTTTCAAAATCTATATGTAATTTGTTACCATCTATTTGGTATGAATACTCATATTCTGAAAGAGGTAATTTTAACATTCCTTTTCCATTATCCTTAAATTCATAAATAGTTATTCCATCTGTAGTCCATAAACCTATTAAACTATTTTCTTTAAGATTATTTTGGTTTATATTTATTATTACTTTTATAATAATAACACTACTCGCTATAATAGCTATAAAAATACATATAATTAATATAATTATACTCCTTTTTTTCTTCATACAATCTCTTCCTCTATGTTCATAAAAGGCGATAGTAGTTTTTTATTACCTTCTATTATATTGTTCTTTTCTTATTTGATTGGTTGTAATTATAATACCTATGAATGAAATTATAAATAAGCAAACCCATACGAATATGTTATCTCCTGTTTGTGGTAACAAACTTGTATTATTGTTTGTATTATTATTTATATTATCGTTTTTATTTTTATTCTGATTACTATTAACATCATTTGAATTTTTACTTGCTTCTTCATTAAGAATATCTTTATTAGAATTTGCTTCACTTTTTGCAATTTTTAATTTGGTAGTTACATCTCCATCTGAATAAATAAATTTTAAACTATGTTCCCCTTCTGATAGAGCATCTAAATATGTGTTTTTTAGTGCAATTACTGTCATTTCTGAAATTAAATAATAATTAGATGGATCTACTGTAACATTATCAACTTTTAATTCTGTAAATTTGGATAAATCACCATTTATTTTTATTTTCAAATCATTTCCATCAGATATAGTATATTTTTGATTTTCTCCTTCTAGTATCTTATATTCAAAATGATCTGATTTTTTAGGTGTAGTTAATATAACTCCTATTTCTGTAAAATAATCATCCGTATTAAATACTTTATCTACTGGTTTACCATTTACTATAATTTCCATATTTTCGTCAAAGAAATAATCATCTTTTGTAGTTAAAACTATTCTTACATAATAATCTTTATCATATTCAAAAGTACCTATAAAAGGGGTCATTTCGTCTTCAAAATCTGTAACCCAAAACATATAAGCACCTAAATCATCTGCTAATCTATAATTAGCTCCATCTGCAATTTTTATATTTAATTTTGGCTTTTGGGTATTCCAATCCCAGTATTCTGCATATTTTTCAATAGTTGTGACATCTCCAACTGTTGGTATTGGTACTTCTATATCTATTGTTTTTATAATATAGTCATTGGGAATCCATTTAGCATAAAGTGTTACATTGGCTGTAATTGGTTTTCCAAAGTAAAACCAAAACTGATAAGTACTATCTTCATACCATCCTCCAAATTTATAACCTTCTCTAATTGGATTACTTGGTTCAATTGCTTTTTCGCCTTGTCTAACAATTTGACTTTCTGTTGAACTTCCACCTTCTGTATTAAACGATACCGTACATGTTATTATTTCTTTCCATTGTGCTATTAATCTAATATCTTTATTTATATATAAAGTAGTGCCTGGTTTTAATAAAACATTTTCATTTTCAATCAACCATCCATCAAATTCATAATTTTGATTAATATTTGTAAATTCACATTCGGGTATAATATATTGGCCTATAATATCAGTTTTGTCTTCCATAATGCCGTTTCCTCCATTGGCATCAAACTGAACTGTATATGCCTTTATTCTCCATTGAGCATATAACGTAATAGTATTATTAATGTTTATTACATCTTCATCTTGATCTTTTATACCTGTTCCATCTGGTTTAGTATTCCACGAGTCAAATATATATCCACTCCTTATAAAAGAATTTTTATTTAATTTAAATTCTTTATTTTTGTAAACTCTTTGCTTTGATTGTACAATATTTTCATCATTAGAATTAAATATTATTTTAGTTTCATTTAAATAATCATTATAACCAATTTTATTTGTTACATTTCTTTTTTTTGCAAAAAAATAATTAAATGAATCATATTTTCCATATTGATATTCATCTAATGAATAGGTATCATCTTCATATGGATTTTTCCAAAAATTATGTTTTTTTCCATTAATTGAATCCCATGGGGGTGTATTTCCTTCATCAATTTGAACAGGATCCCAGCCATACCATAATCCATTTTCATCCTGTGTCATTAACCATGCATGACCAGCTAATTCATATTTTAGCTCATCACTATAAAATTCGCCATCAAGTTCTGATATATAAACTGGAATTAATCCTCCAATATAGTATGTGTCAACTCCAATTAATTTTAAAAGAGCATGTTGCAAATATACATAGTGGTTGCATACTCCTGTTTTAAAGTGAACAATATATAATAATGAGTTATCAGAATATGTCTCATCGTAAAAGCTATCATGAGAAATAACATAATTTGTAGTATAATCAATAACTTTTTCAATTTTTTCCTTAGTACTCATATTATTATCAATACTCATTTCATCAATCATATCGAGTAGAGTATTCTTTAAACTGCTATCATATTTATTGTGAGATATATTATTATTGTCTAAATATTCTACTAAATCATCAGTAAGAGCTAGTTGTTCATATCCTGTCCAATATATTGTTTGTAAATTTGGTAATTCTTTTATAACACTTAAATCATTAACATCAATTGGTGGGAATAAATATGTTAATTGTTGCATATTTTTTAGACATGTTATGTCTTCTATGTGGCATCCCTTTAAATCTAAAGATGTGATATTAGTCAAATCTTTTAAAAATTTCATATCTTCATCCGTTATATTGCATTCTTCTAAGTTTAAATGTTTTAATTCGTTTAATAAACTTAATTGTTCAAAAAAAGTCTTGTAATCGCTTATAGTAATACACCATAATGATAATGCCTCTAATTTTTGATACCTGCTATAATCAATATCTTCATATCCTGATACAGAGTTTATTTCAATTCTTTCTACATTTGGAACATCCATACCTTTTGAAAAATTTGTTATAAAGCTTGAATCAATTATCATTTCTTTAATATATGGATTTGATATACCTTCCATATTATAATATCCCTTATCCAGTCTCAAAACAAATCCATTGCTTGGTTGAATATCATTTATAAATCTAAGATTTTCAATGGTTGCCTTTCCTATTCCCAATTTTTTTAAATTGTTACACTTACTAAGAATATTAACTAATGATAAATCACTTTCATATGATATACTTACATTAATTACAGTGTCTAATAATTCTTGATTATCCTTTATTTCGTTTAGTTCATTTAAATCTATATCTTCATAAGAATTGGCATACACCTTATTATTTTGAAAAATTAAAAAAATTAAAAAGGTAAATATAAAAAAAAATATTACTTTTTTTATAGATATGTCTAAAACATTCTTCATTTCTTTTCTCCTGTCAATTTTCTATTACAAATTAAATACTGGCTCCAAAATATATGTATTTACTAATATCCTTTTATTCCTTCTAAAGACTCATCATTTTCAATATAATTTGAAACATTTGTATGTCTATATTTATTTTTAGAATCTCTAATATATAAATCTTTTATTCCTGCATTTATAATCATTCTTTTGCATAATGCGCAAGGATTTACGTTTTCAACATATTCGCCATCTGTGTGATTTTTTCCAACTAAATATAAAGTTGCACCAAGCATTTTTTCTCTAGATGCACTAATTATTGCATTTTGTTCTGCATGAACACTACGACATAGTTCATACCTTTCACCTCTCGGTATATTTAGTTTTTCTCTAGTACAATAACCTAAATCACAGCAGTTTTTTCGTTCTCTTGGAGCTCCAACATATCCGGTTGAAATGATTTCATCATTATTTACTATAATTGCACCAAAATTTCTTCTTAAACAAGTTCCTCTTTCTAAAACTGTTTCAGCGATGTCTAAATAATAATTAACTTTGTCAACTCTTTTTTCCATTTTTATTCTCCTTCTTTTAATGTAATTTCTCCTTTGTTAAGCTCTCCGATTTCCACATTAAATACAATTCTATCTCACCAAGATCATGATAATTTGATTTGGTTAAGTATTTTCTAAATGTAAAACAAATTATATCTTCCTGATTTTCTTCATGAGCTGCATATGTAATACTAATATATTTTTCTCCAGATGCATCTTCTTTTATATCATCTTCTTTTATTATTTTGTAATATGCTTTCTTTCCAAGCTCTTCTTTAATTGTTTTCTCCATATAAGAATAATCCTGTTCCTCAAAATTCAAAGATAAATCTGAATCTTTTATTTTTATTTTACTTTTTTGAATAATAGGCAGTCTTTCTTTGTATTTTGAACCTAGTGTATCCTCATTATTAATGTGTAATACTATATTTATTCCTAAACCAGTGCCAATAAATATAAAAATTAAACTTATAATTACATTTAATTTAAACCACGATTTTAAACTGATTTTTATTTTTTTTATTATTCTTTCTTTTAGATATCCAGCTATTGTAAATGGTATAAATGATATGATGTACATCATAATAAATATGATGCAATCTATAGCAAATAATATCATTGTCTTAGTATCTGATATAACTATTTCGCCTTTAGAGAAGAAATACATAACTGGAATTATAAATGGTAATATAAATATTAATAAAACATAAAATCCTATAGTTGACCATCTTCTTGGATATATTCCCCTATTTTCTTCATAGCTATTTTCTGCATTTATAGCCCCTAAATTTCCTTGAAGTGCACTGATAGCTGTTGCTGTTCTAATAATATTTTTTGTAGTCTCTTTTGGCTCTGTTTCTTTTCTTATGCCCCCATTATACATAGTTGCAAAAATTATTATAACTAGAATAAATTGTATAACAATATACAAAATACTTGTCTCAATATTATTATATGGTATTAAAACAAATGTGCTTAAAGCTAGTAGTAACATTATTGATGATAAAACCATATTAATCTTGTTAAATTTTTTTAGGTTTCCTTCTAAATCATTATCATATTTTGAAGGAGTTGTTTCCATTTGTTTTGAATTATCTGTTTTTTTTCTATTTATTATTAATTGTGCATATATAAATATTGCAGTAAGTGGTATTGCAAAAAATACCATTGCTAAATCTTTTGTTTCTATAAATCTGTTTAATGCCATGGCCCAGACTATTATTGTTGTAGCTAGTAAAGGAGCCTTGCCATCATCTTTTTGGTCGCCAAATATTAAATAAGAAAATACTAATGCTATAAATGCTATAATTCCTATTGGTAGACCTGCTATGCTTGCAATGAAAACTCCAGCTATTGATGATATTAATATAATTATTCCTAGATTTTTCATATTTTCATCCTTTTATACCTTTAATTTATTGTATTTCTCAAATTTTAAATTTTATGAATATATTTTATCATATACTTTTCTTTTTTCAACCCAAATTGTTGTTGTTTATTTTAACATTATAGCAAAACAAACTGGATAGCAAAAATACTCTCCAGTTTGTTTTAATCAGATATATTCTCGTAATTCTTTAGGTGAAATTCCTACTCTTTTTTCAAAGATATCTGACATTTCATCTAATTTTACTTCTGAAGTAAGAAGTTCTCCATCAAAAAATATGGCATCATCATCAGGCGGTGCAACTATAGTTCCTATTTTAAATAATTCTGCAATTTCTAGGATTCTTTTGGATGGTGTTTCAAAGCATAAGACCGCAAATGGTTTTATAATATCGCCATTTCGCTTAGTCTTAACAGTTATTTGGTTATAAACCTTTAATTCTGCTGTAAACTTTTCCAGTTCTTCTCCACTTAACCATAAACTTGGAAAAATTGTAAGTTTACTTTCTTCTTTCGCCTCCATATCGGTGTAACTATCCATAGGAAAAACATGAACTATGTCCTCAGGATACAAGTCATAAACAAAGAATACTTCACCTTGATAGTGTGAATAATTCGCATTATTCACAAGTGTCTGTCCAACAAAGTATCTTTTTGCAAAATTCTTATAATAATTCTGTGGAATCAATGTATTTCCTGAGGTATCTACTCTGCCAATAAAGTGATATCCTCTTCCTTTGGGAATAAAAGCAATTTCTCCTGGTCCTACATCTATTCTAGTAACTCTATCGAGTATACTTTTGCAGGACAGCTCCTTGCATTCTTCATAGCTTATGCCTTTCCGGCAAAAACTAGAATGTTTTATTTCCCATTCCTTTTTTTCAAGTGAACTCATTTCCAAAAGATTCATGATTGTTAGCCTACTCATATTCTATTATTTTCTCCTCTCAAAATAATAATTATTACTTTTTTAGATATAAATACTCAAAACGAGAAATTCTACAAAATAGTGTTTTTATTATACCATCTGTTTATATAATAATCAATTCTTTGTTTTGTTTTTACTTGTTTTTTTCTATTCAGCAAGAAAACTTTCTCCATTACTATAATCAATAATTATTCCTGGCTGTACATTGTAACAATATACATTAAATAAGATGCCTTCCCCATTGTCTTCTACAGATTTTGCTTCCATTAACACTCCATCTGCAACTAAATTATTTTCTTTAAATATAGGTGTAACTCTATATAAAACATGATTTTCTGTTTCTTTTACATAATCTGCAACCATATTCTCAAATGGCAACATTCCTGTAACATTTAAATATCTTGTTCCTGTTATTAGATTTTTCTTATTGGCATTTTCTCCTGTTAGTTGAAATCCTATTAAGTGACACCTATTATATAAATATTTTCCTTCAACTATGTCATATTTAGCGGTTTGCCACCCTGTAGGTTTTACGCTTCCAATTTCTCCTCTTGGTTCGGTTGGCATCAAATCTTTTCCTACACTAGCAGTTGCTTCTCCGCATCTTCCAAGCATATCTAGTTCACTATATTTTTCAAAAGATGTTGTAGTTAGTTCCCTATCTTCAAAAAATGGAATATTGTCATTTATTGCAACATATGCATTTCCTGAATATTCTGGTATATCATCTAATGAAATGTGTTCTTCTAATTCTGAATTGTTATATAGTAAGATGTTTTCGCTATTTGTTTTATTTTCTTCTTGTGGTTTTGCATATCCTCTTGCTATTAGTAAGATACTAATAATTATAATAATAATGACCGATAAGTTTGATGTGGTTTGTTTTCTAGCTTTCTTTTTACTTGTATAGCTCTTTCCTGGCATCCTTCGTTCCTCCCAATATAAATCTTTTGTGTTATCTTTTCATGTGATGTACCTTCAAATTCTTCTTGTGATATTTCTTTCCACTCAGATAAATCAATCGTAAATTTTTTATCTGATGGATATGTTCTGTTCCAAAAATATAAAATAATTTTTTCAATTTTATCTATATCTATTTTCAATTCTTCGTTTTCTACAAAACAATAATCCCCATTTTGTGCCATGGCTGTGGATTGTTCGTTCTCTAGAATGTTTTTTGCTGTATTAAATAAATCTTTTGAATATGGATTAATCCATAATTTTCTTTCTTTTGTAAGATTTATGATATGTTCATTTAATTTGCTATCTCTCGATTGCCTTCTTTTATTGAACATCATCCCTAAATTATCATCTACACATGCTATTAAGATCATTCTATTCTCCTTAGTTTTTCTGCCCATATTTTATCATTAAAAATTATTTTTTGTACATATCTTAGTAATTATTTTCTTGAATGTTTAATATTTGTACTAATTATGGGCTTTACTATTTTTTAATCACTTTTTTTGGCTAAACTAGTAAATTTTTCTTGAAATATTTATACAAACTTGCTATAATAATTATTGCTTATATATGCACCTGTAGCTTAGCTGGATAGAGTGTTCGGCTACGAACCGGAAGGTCGGGGGTTCGAATCCCTCCAGGTCCACCAAAACATGTGATATTTTTCACATGTTTTTTTGTTTTTATTGATAAAAGAAGGATTTTGGTGTTATAATAAAAACAATTTAATTTACCTTTTTATTTTATAGAGAAAGGGCGATAACAAAATGGAAAATGTGGAAGAAAAAAAAGAACTTAATATTGACTTAAATGATATAAAATATGTTGATTTAGCATTACAACTTTCAGATTATGAGGACAAAGATATTCAAAGAGTTTGCAATGGTTTGGATGATGAGGCTTTATCTAAAGTTCTAGAAGAATGTGAAGTCAGAATTCAAAAAAAGATAATTGGTTTTGTTAGTAATAAAAGGGCCATTGATGTTTTTGGATATATGTCTAAAGATGATATTGTTGATATTTTAGGAGAACTTAATACTGGTAGAAGAAAAGAATTAATCAATGCAATGAAGCATGGTGATAAAACCGAAATTAGCAGATTACTAGGTTATAAAGATGATTCTGCTGGTGGAATTATGACTACAGAATATATTGCTTTATATAAAAGATTAACAATTAGCCAAGCTATTAAAGTTATAAAGGAAATTACTCCTAAAACTGAATATATAGAAACTATTTATGTTATGAACAATAATAAAAAAATTATAGGAACTGCTGATTTAAGAAATATTTTAGTTGCAGATGAAAATATGACAATGGAAGATATTACGAATACAAACTTTATTTATGTTGAACCGGAAACCGACCAAGAAGAAGTTGCAAAACTTGTTTCTAAATACGATTTAAATGCAATTCCTGTTTTAAACAGTAGAAAAATGATGCTTGGAATTATTACTGTTGATGATATTGTTGATGTTTTAGTTGAAGAGCAAACAGAAGATATTTTAAGAATGGGTGGTGTTGACAAAGAAGAAACTTTGGATTCTACTCTTTTTCAGTCAATTCGTATGAGATTACCATGGCTTGTAATTAATCTTCTTACAGCGTTTTTAGCAGCTCTTACTGTAAAAGCTTTTGAAAGTACTATTGCAAAAGTTGTTGCTCTTTCTGCTACAATGTCAATTGTAACTGGAATGGGTGGAAACGCTGGAACTCAAACAGTTTCAATTATAATTAGAAACCTAGCAATAGGTAAGGTTAAATTTAAAGAAGTTGGCAGGTTACTACTTAAGGAAGTTTTCCTTGGGTTAATTAATGGTGCAATAATTGGGCTTATTACTGGTATTGTTGTAGCCACAATCTATCATAATTTTTATCTTGGATTAATCATATTTTTAGCTATGATTGGAAATTTAATTATTTCTGGTTTCTTCGGCTTGTTAATTCCTATAGTCCTTGAAAAATTAAAGGTTGATCCCGCTTTATCATCATCTATATTTTTAACAACTGCGACTGATGTTTTAGGATTTTTCTTATTCTTAAGTTTAGCAAGTATATTTTTGCCAAAATTAATGTAAGTCTTATTCTCTTTGAGGCTCTTCAGCATCTATCTCTTTTTCAGTTGCCTCTATTGTTCCTGATGTTTCTTTTTTAGTATTATCATTTGTTACAATTGGACTTCCAGTATGTATGTCACAATCTCCTGGAACTGTTCCTTTTACGAAATATTCTGTATATGTATCTTGGCATCCTGTATTTGCTATTTTTCCAGAGTTACTACAGATTGTTGTAACTTCAATGCTATCAGGCATTTCAAATCTTGCACTCTGTTTTCCATTATGAACTCTTGACATTACATTTGCCCATATTAGCCCTGCAGGATTTCTTTTATTGAAATCTATGGTTTCATTTTCATCATATCCAAACCAACATGTCGCTGTATAATATGGCGTAAATCCACAGAGCCATCTGTCATAGTTTTCATCTGTTGTTCCTGTTTTGGCTGAAACATCTACTCCGTTTATTCTGCAATATGTTGCTGTTCCACTTGGTCCAAGTACTGGTTGTGTAAGTAGCTCTTTTATTACATAAGCTGTTTCTTTAGAAATAACTTTTTTAGTCTTTTGTTTACTTTTAATCAATGTCCAACCATTTCTTCTTTCTACTTTCATATAAAAAGTTGGTTCTATATATGTTCCATCATTTGCAATTGTACTATATGCTCCAGCCATCTCGAGTGGACTAATCCCTTTGTCTAATCCTCCAAGCGCGATGGCTGATGGATTTTCATCTTTTTTTGTTAAGCTCGTAATTCCCATTTTTTTCATATATTTAATCGAATTATCTGCTCCAAGTTTTTCGTATATTTCAACAAATGGGACATTTTGTGAAGATTCCACTGCTCTTCTTAGTGTAATTTTACCAAGTGATTTATTATAATCCTCTGGATGATATCCTTCAGAAAAATCTCTTTCTGTATCATCTAAAATACTTGCACATGTAATTAGTTTTTTATCAAATGCTGGAACTAAAATTGAAATTGGTTTCATTGCTGAACCTGTTTGTCTAACACTTTGTGTTGCTCTATTAAATATTCTTGATTCTGTTTTGGTTCCTAGTCCTCCTGCTACCCCTACTACATATCCTGTTTTGTGATCCATTATTACCATTGCTGCTTGTGAATGTTCTTTTCCTTGATTAGATTGTAATTGATATTTTGTTTTAGCAAACTCTTCTTCTATTTCTTTTTGAACACTTGAATCTTGAGTACTATATATCTTGGCTCCTGCTAATTCGAAGTAGTTTGATGCCAGATTCTTTGAAATATGGTATTTCTTTGAGAAATCTTCAATAACTTCATTTATCATTGCATCTGTATGATAAGAATAAATTTGAGTATCTTTTTCAAATGTTCCCTTTTCAAATTTTAAGCCATTATCTATTTCTTCAATGCTTTGTGTATATTCTTCATTGCTTATTTTTCCTAATTCTTTCATTTTAGTTAAAACTATTTTTGTTCTTTTATTAATTATTTCTGTATTGTCTTTTCCTTCTATAAATGGATTATATGAATATGGAGAATTATTTATTCCTGCCATATATGCACATTCTGCTAAAGTAAGGTCTTGAGCTGATTTATTAAAATAATACTTAGCTCCCGCTTCTACTCCATAAATATTTGGTCCAACATAAATTGTATTTAGATATGCTGTTAAAATATCATCTTTTGTTGCACATGATTCAAGGGTAATTGCCCTCCACCACTCTTTAACTTTTCTTGAAGGCTTGTCTTGAGAATCTCCTGTCATATTTTTAACAAGTTGCTGTGTTATTGTACTTCCTCCAAATGAAGAAGATCCAAAATGTATAATGTAATTTCCAATTGCTGCAGTTGTCCTTTTAGCGTCTATACCTCCATGTGAATAAAATCTCTCATCTTCAATTGAAATATATGCATCTTTCATTTTTTGTGGTATTTGATTGGAAGTAATTGTTTGTTTTATTTTTCCATCACCTATTGTTGCAATTATATTACCATCTATATCTAGTACAACTGAATTTTCATTTTTTAGCATATCTCGCGCTAATATTCGCCATATATTTGTGGTGATTACTATCCAAATTGATATTAATATAACTAATAAAATAAATACAAAAGCTGCGATTTTTTTTCTTAAGCTTATTTTATTTTCTCCGATATTATTTATCTCTTTTTTATTCTTTTTTTGCACTGAGTTTTCTAATATTTCTTCATCTTTATATCTTTTTGCCAAAGTAATCACCTTCTTTCTGTTCTAATATTTTTTAGTATATCATAGATTTTATCAATATAAAATAAAAAGTCACTGTTTTAGCAATTTACGTTTTACTAAACCAGCAACTTTTTTTATAATACTTCTTCTATTACTTCATCTAATGATATTGGAGTTACTTTATTTCTTTCTAAAATGTGTAGTAAATTATTAATTCTTTTTTCATCATTGGTTAAACCTTGTATTTTTCTTTTTTCTTTAACCCTTTTAGAATTTTCATACTCTTTTTTTACAACCTCTATTCCATATAACTTTGCTTTTGAACGGCTTCTTTCTTTTCTAGAAATTTTATAATATTCGAGTTTTAGTCTACAACAATTGCTTTCTTTCAAGTCTTCTTTGTTAAGTATTATTTCTGCAAATAATCTTTTCATTGTTCCTCCTCGATATTTGTTAATATTAATAATATAATTTTAGAAAAGGCAGATGTCAAACAAATTCGTATACTTAAATTTGACTATTTTCGACATTTTTATCTTTTACATCATCAGAACATTGTTATTTCCATTATACAGAATTGTGATTTTCAGAAATTACGGTGTTTTTGCTAACCTTGTCTTTACTTCGATCCTAGTGTGTTTTTTATTTACAATCAATGTAATTTCATCATCTATGTTTTTTGAATATATATATTCTTTTAGCTGATTCATTGAATCAATTTTTATATTATCAATTTTTTCAACTATGTCTCCTCTGCTGAGATTACTGTCTTTTAAAGGTCCTGTCATATCGATTTGCTCAATATAGATTCCTGTATCAAAATTAATATTTGAACTCAAATATGGAATTGCTTCTTTGTCATATCCTATAATTCCAAGATATGGTTCATCAAATTTTCCTGTTTGAGTTAGTTTTTGAATTATTGGCTTTACTATATTTATAGGAATTGCAAATCCTATTCCTTCGGCATCTTCAACTTTTAGTGTGGCTATTGCAATAACTTCTCCATATTTATTAATTAATGGACCTCCACTATTTCCTTGATTAATTGTTGCATCTGTTTGGATAAGTCCTTCTAAATATGTTTGTCTATTATCTTCTTGTATTTTGATTGTCCTATTAATTCCGCTTATTATTCCTGATGTAACTGTTCTTTGAAGTTCGTATCCAACAGGATTTCCAATTGCATATACTGTATTTCCTAGTCTAACATTGTTTGAATCTCCAAGATTAGCAACTGGTAATGATTTTATATTTATTTTTATTATGGCTAAATCTAAATCTTTATTTGACCAAACAACAACACCATTATCTGTAACTCCATTTTTTAAAGTAATATAACATGTACTATATTTATCACCAGCTACATGTTCATTTGTTAATATATAGCCTTCTTTTGAAATAATTACTCCACTGCCTAAATTTAAGTTTTGTGTACTATTTTCCAAAAATATAGTTGTTCCAATATTTTTTATTTTTGATATTCCAACTATAGATTCTGAAGCTTCTTCCAAAATATCTTCCAATCTAATAGTTTCATTTTCCTGATATAATAATGGTTTACCTTCTAATTTGGATTCATACTTATATTGATTATTATCTATAATAATTGTATATGCAATTATAGTAAAAAAAGCAACAAGTAGCATTATTAAAAAAAGTAAAAATAGATTTCCTTTTTTGGTTTGTAACTCGTACATTTTCTCTCCTTTTCTTTATTTTTTGCATATTTTTTTATTATATACAATTATTGTAAAATACTACCTTTTTGTTTTCTAAGTAAGTGAAAAATAACTATTATATTTAAGAATTCCATTATTTATTTGATTTTTTGTCTTTTAAATCTTGTAAAAATTCTTAAAATGTGATTATATATTATATATATTTATAAAGGAGTTTAAAATGAGATTAAATACAGTAGAAGAAGAAAAATCAAAATATAAAATTATTGCCGTTGATGATGAAATGGGAATTATAGACTCTCTTAGAGTTTACTTACATAATTACTCTATAACTGGCGTTACAAATCCACTAGAAGCAATAGAAAAGGTGAAAAATGAACATTTTGATTTAATGATTCTTGATTACCTTATGACTCCTATTCATGCAGATAAGGTTGTTGAAGAAATAAGAAAATTTAATAAAGATTTGTATATTCTGTTGCTTACTGGTCATAAGGATTTGGCTCCACCTCTTGAAATCATCAAAAAGCTTGATATTCAAGGTTATTGTGAAAAAAGTGATAAATTTGATCAACTACTATTATTAGTTGAATCTGCCTTAAAATCTGTTGAACAAATGAATATTATAAAGAGAATAAATGCTGAACTTTCGGAATCTAATGAATTGTTAGAAAAATCATATTTAGAAACAATCGAAATTCTTAGAAAAACTGTTGAAGCTAAAGATAAATATACAAAAGGACATTCAGATAGGGTTTCTGAATATTCTATGCTTATAGGAGAAAGGCTTCACCTATCACCTGAAGAAATGAAAACTTTAAGAATAGGTGCTCTTTTCCATGATATTGGAAAAATTGGTATTCCTGATTCTATCCTGTTAAAACAATCTTCATTAACAAATGATGAATATTCTGAAATTAAGAATCATCCAACAATTGGGGCTCATATATTATCTAATGCAACCATTTTTTCAGATATTATTCCAATTGTAAAACATCATCATGAACGTTTTGATGGAAAAGGTTATCCTTCTCAATTAAAAGGAGATGAAATACCATTTTTAGCTAGAATTGTTGCTGTTGCAGATACATTTGATGCTATGACAACTAGACGTTCATATAGAAATGCTTTAGGTTTTTCTTATACTGTTCATGAAATTGAAAATTGTAAGGGAACTCAATTCGATCCTGAAATTGCTGCTGTTTTTCTTGATATCTTAAAAAATGATCAAGACAAAATTATGGCTATTCAACAAAAATATTGGTCTGATAATAAAGCTGAATAAAAAGAGCGTAACACAAAACAAGGCTTTTAAATTAAAACATAATTTAAAAGCCTTGTTTTTTACTATACTGGTATAATTATATTAAATGTTGTTCCTTTTCCTGGTTCACTTTCAAATGTAATAGTTCCATTGAAATTTGCCTTAACTGTTGAATATGACATATACATTCCTAGCCCTGTTCCATTTTTTCCTTTTGTTGTTATCATTTCTTTAAATAGTTTATCTTTAACATTTTCAGGTAATCCACATCCATGATCTATTATTGAAATTATTAAGTCATTTTCTTTTTTATCTACCACTAAATCTATTGACTCATCTATTTTTCCATCATAACTTTGAATAGCATTTGTAATCATATTGTTTATAACTTGTACCAAACTATTTATATCTCCATTAATTGTAGTATTTTCTGGTACTTTAATATTAGTATTCATATTAATTTGTGCACTCTTTAATTCGTGATTCATTAATATAGTTACTCTTTTTATTAAATTATCAATATCAAAGGAAACATTTTCTGTTGCAGATAGTGAAACGGCTTGTCCTCTAACTGCAGTAATAATATCTGACATATATTCAGTATAACTTTTGATTTTCTTTACCCATTCGTCCATTTCTCTTGCTATTTCATGATGATCGCTGCTTGTGACTTGCGGACTGTCTATTGATTTATCATATTCATTTATTAATTCTCGAAGTCCTTCTGCTGCTCCTGAAACAGACATAATTGGAGTTTTTAGGTTATGAGCAATTCCTCCTATTAGTTGTCCAAGTGAAGATAATCTTTCACTTTCCATCAAGCTTTCTTGTGTATCTTTAATTTTTTTCATATCATTTATATGTTGAGTTATATCTTTGAATAATATCAATGTTCCTAAAAATTGGTTATTAGAATATATTGATGAAATTTCAATATTAAAATGTTTCTCCAAATTTTCTACATATAATTCAAAAGATTCTGTTTCGTCATTGTTTTTAACCCTATCTATACACTCATTAAAATTGCTTTCATCTAGCTTTTTAGTAAGTAAAAATGATCTTAAACTCTTACCTCTGATACTATTCTTTTCTTCAATATCAAATATTTTTGTAAGAGTTTCATTGAAATCTGTAATTATATGTTCTTCATTTATGATTATATAACTATCAGATATTCTGTCCACAATTCTTTGAAGTGCAATTGGTGTAACTTTCAAAAGATCATATTTAAACATTCCAAGTGAAAAACATACAATTGCAACTGCAAATGTAATTGGTATCACATATATTGAAATAGGCAATATTCCAGTAATTGCTAAAATATTTGGTATAATTGGTGCTAGTGTTCCTATTAAAATCAATACTACTTGTTTTGAAAAGAAACTAGAATTTTTAATTGAATATTTTATTAAAATAAATAATGATACTGCATATAATGCATATGTATAAAAATTGTGTATATTAATATAAAATCCATATTCAGTATTTCTAAAATCAACTGAATATTTTTTGTAAAACCAATGGTGAAAATCATTTGTCCAGACCACTAAAAGTGTTATTATTGGCACAATAAATAATAAGATATATTTTGGTTTAAATTCTATTTTTGTCCTTACAAATATTAAAGACATAAATAAAAATGCAACTGGCAAAAAACATATACTAATATCTATAAAATAATCAAAATATACAGGATTAATATTTTCGAAATTATTTATACAGAATATTTGCATAACTAATCCTAACATCCAAAATATAATTAATCTAAACATTATTTCAAAAATGTTTTTTAATTGGCTTTTTATTTTTTGGCGCTTAATATATTGGAGAATCGCAATCATTATAATTGATAGTATTGCTAAAACTCCCATTGTTGTATAATTTGCTTCATTTAACATTACATCACCTTCTTTAGTAATTGAAAGAATCTTACTAAATACTCATCACTTATTCTTGGCCATTTAAATAATAGTTTTCTTAAGTATTTAACAGTAAATTCTGACCTTAATATTATATCAGTATTATAATCTAATTGTAAATCTTTATTAAAATCATTTAATAAATTTTTTAATAATTTCTGAGCTCTTTCATCTCTTAGCATTTGATCTATTTTATTCTTAAATTGTTCTTCATCTATAATTTCAATATTATAATCTAATTTTTTCAATGCTTTTAGCATTCTTTTAATAGAAACACATTTCTTATTATATATATGGAATATTCTATTTACATTATTTGAATGTGTTGTGATTTTTACAACTGCTTTAGATGCAATATCAACTGGTGTTATTTCAATACTTTCATTTAATAGACTCTCTGGAAGTGCTCCTATTTTTATAAATGATATTACTCTATTTATAAATGCATTATCTGCTATATTTTCTTGGAATATGCCATCTTTATTTCGTGGCATTAGATTTCCCATTCTTAATATGTATGCATCTGTACCTTTACTAATAGCATTTATTATATAACTTTCTGCTTCAAATTTACTACGCATATATACATTATCTAATATCTGCCCTACATATAAGCATGTCTCATCAAAATTTATTTTATTATACTTTACTAATGGATATGACAAATCTAATTTAGTACCTGATACACTCATTGTCGATATATGATATAGTTTTTTATTAAAGCTATTACAAAAATCTGTTATGTGTTTTACACTCATTACATTTATTTTGTAAAAATCATTATAATTTCCATAATGAGAAACATTAGCTGCACTATTTATAATAATTTCTATATTTCCTGCTAATTTTAATATCTCTTCTTGATTTAATCCAAAAGCTGGTTTAGTAATATCGCCTTGAATAACAAATATTCTTTTTCCTATTAAATCATTGTATTTATTTCCAAAATAGTAATTTAGCTTCTGGCTCAATTTAGCTACAGCTGTTATACCTGGCTCTTGTCTAACTATACAATAAATATTTCCGGTTTGCGTTTTTATTAATTCTTCTAATATGTGTATTCCTAAGAAGCCTGTTGCTCCTGTTAATAAAACATTATTATTTTTGTATTTCTTAGTTCTTTTTCTTTTATTGTTCTTTTTTAATATTTCTTCACAATTTCCTGCTATATTTTCTATTTTGCTAAAAAGTGGCTTATTATCATCTGAATTAATTTTTTCTTCTAACTCTGAAACTGTTGGATATCTAAAAATATCTTGATATGTGATTTTTTCAGATATTTTTAAAATCTCAATATGTAAATTCATTGCAAGTAGAGAATCTCCGCCTAATTCAAAAAAGTTATCATTTATTCCTATAGGTTTTGTATTTAATATTTTTTCCCACATTGACACTAATTGTTTTTGAATTTTCGTTTTTGGTGCTACATATTCTTCCTTATAAACCTGCATAATTTGTTCTGGTAGTGGTAAAGCTTTTTTGTCTATTTTTCCTGTAGGTGTATAAGGGAAATCATCTACCGGTATATAATAAGTTGGCACCATATATCTAGGAAGTGATGCTAATAGGTATTTTCTTAATTCATCTATTATTATTCTTTTGCTTGCCAAATAATATGCTGAAATAAATTCTCTGTCATTTACAGTTTGTTTTATTACTGTTGCTTTATTTATATTTGGATATTGCAATAATTTTGATTCAATTTCTCCTAGTTCAACTCTAAGGCCCCTAATTTTTATTTGGTTGTCAGCTCTGCCTAAACATATGATTTCTCCACTTTCTGTTAATAGGCCTATATCTCCTGTTTTATACATTTTTGTTCCTGGCACAAATGGATTTGGTATAAAGTTTTTATCAGTTAAGTCTTTACTTGTTAAATAACCTTTTCCTACACCGTCTCCAGATATATATATTTCTCCACTTATTCCTATAGGAACAGGTTTTAAATTTTCATCTAAAATATAAATTTGTGTATTTGCTAATGGCTTTCCTATCGTGATTTCTTCATCATTTGAAAGTTTCTTTCCTGAAGACCATACTGTTGTTTCTGTTGGGCCATACATATTATATATTTGTGCATTAGTAATCTGTTGCAATTTTTCAAGCAAGTTTGATGGGAAATTTTCTCCTCCAATTAAAAATGTTTTTGCATTTTTAATAAAATCTCTATCATTTTCACTTAGTAGGAATGACTGTACTCTTGATGGCGTTGTTTCAATAATATCTACATTATTTTTTACACACATCTCATTAAACATTTTTATATTTGTTTGTTCATCATCACTTGCTATTACTATTTTCATTCCTATAAGCATAGATATAAGACTTTCTAATACAAACATATCAAAAGATATTGTTGCTAATGCTGCTATAGTGTTTTGTTCTGAAAATCCTAGAAATTTTTTTATAGCTATATGTAAATTGGCTATATTACTGTGTTTTATCATGACTCCTTTTGGCAATCCTGTAGACCCAGAGGTAAATATTACATATGCAAGATCTTCTGGTTTATTAATATTAAATAAGTTTTCTTGTTTATATGAATATATTTTACTCGTATTTAAGTCTATACACACCTTATTATTAAATTCTATTTTGTTTTTTAGTATTTCTTGTGTCAGTAATACCTTTATTTTACTACTTTTTAGCATGTATTCTATCCTGTCTTTAGGATATTTAGGATCTATTGGAACATAGGCTCCTCCTGCTTTAATTATTCCCATGATACAAACCATTATCTCTGCTGATCTGTTGACCATTATTCCAATAAGCTCATTTCTTTTTATTTTAATTGTATCTCTTAAATAATGTGCTATACTATTAGCTCTTTCATTAAGCTCTTTGTATGTTAATTCTTGATTTTCAAATACTATAGCTACATTATTTGGATTTTTGTTTACTTGCTCTTCAAATAAATCTACAATCGTTTTATCTACTTGATAATCTACTTGTGTATTGTTAAATTCATATATTATCTGTTTTTCTTCTTCTTCTGAAAGCTTATTAATGTCTTCTATCTTAATATTTGGATTACTTAAAATTTCTTCTAAAATGTTTAGATAATGCTGTGATAGTCTTTTTATAAACTTTTCTCCAAATAATTTAGTTGCATATTCAAAATAAATAGATAATTTCCCTTCATCTGGTATTATTTCTAATGATAAATCCATTTTAGATATTCCCATATCTGGTATATAGTTATGTGTTTCTATGTCTTTAAAATGAAATTTTCCATATCCATTGTTTTGATATATAAACATAATATCAAAAATTGGATTTCTACTCGGATCTTTTTGTATATCTAAATTGTTTACCAATTCTTCAAATGGATATGTTTGATATTTATACCTTTCTAACATATGCAACTTCAATGATGATGAAAACTCTTTAAAAGACTCTTTCCTATTAACTACTTCTCTTAAAGCTAGTGAATTTACAAACATTCCGATAATATTATATGTTTCTTTATTATTTCTTCCGACAATTGGTGAACCAATAACTATGTCTTCTTGTTTGCTATATTTTGATATCAATATGTAATATGCTGACAATAATAGCATGTAAGGTGTAATATCAAGTTCCTTAGCTATTTCTTTTATTCTTTGTGTCGTTTTTTCATCTATTACTTCATGTAATCTTTTTCCTTCAAAGTTCTGTATACTAGGTCTTGGATAAGTTGTAGGCATATTTAGTACTGGTAGATCTTCTTTAAATTGTGAAATCCAATAGTTCTCGGCTTCTTTTAATTTACCTGAATTAAGTCTATCATTTTCAAATACTGCAAAATCTTTGTAGGTTATTTTTAGTTCAGATAATTTTTCCCCATTATATAGTTTACAAAGTTCATCTGATAGTATTGATAACGATGTTCCATCAGATATAATATGATGCATGTCAAGGAATATTGCAGATTTATTATTAGTTAGTTTTACAATTTTGGCTCTAAATAATGGTGCAACCGATAAGTCAAATGGCTTAATAAATTCTTTAAATATTTTGTCTAAATTTTCATATTCGCAGTTTTCTATTATTTCTGGTTGGAATTCAACTTTTTCAATAATTTTTTGAACAAGATTCTCATTATTTAATTCAAAACATGTTCTTAAAGATTCATGTCTATTTACTAATGTATTTAAGCAATCTGCTATTTTTTTAGTGTCTACATTTCCTTCTAATATTACTCCTCCCGCAATATTATAAAGTACAGATTCTGGTCCTGCCATTTGGCTTACGAAATACATCCTTTTTTGCGCTGATGATGTTGGATAAAACTCTGCTTTTGGTATATGATGTATTATTGATTCTTCTAGAGTATTTAGATTTTGACATATGTAATCAGATAAATCCTGAATAGTCTGATGTTCTAATATATCTTTAACATATAATTCCATATTAAATTCATCTTGAACTTCTGCACATAAATTTATTGCTGATAGTGAGTCTCCACCTATATCAAAAAAAGAATCGTCTATACTGATTGTATTAATACTTAATAATCTTTTTAATATTTCTATTATTTTTTCGTCGATTTCATTTCTAGGTTCTACAATCTCTTTTTTATTACTGTATTTAGGCTCTGGTAGTTTTTTTCGATCTATCTTTCCTGTATTTGTATATGGCATTTTTTCAAGTTTGATAAATACTTGTGGAATCATATATTTTGGTAGTATATCTTCTAGATTTTTAGATAGTGTCTTTCCGTCTATATCTTTATGTGCAGTATAGAATGCACACAAGAATTCATGCAAGTTTTCATCTGCTTTTTTTATGACTGCACATGATTCTATTCCTTCGATTTTATTAATTTTGTCTTCAATATCACCTAATTCTATCCTTAATCCTCTAATTTTAACTTGATTATCTAAGCGCCCCTGGCAGATGATTTCTCCATTTTTTGTTAATATTCCAACATCTCCGGTTTTATACATCATTGTTCCTGGAACAAATGGATTTGGCATAAAACTCTTTTGAGTTAATTCCTCACTTGTTAAATAGCCTTTTCCTACTCCATCTCCTGAAATATATATTTCACCACTTATTCCAATAGGCACAGGTTTTAAATTATTATCTAAAATATATATTTGTGTATTAGCCAGAGGTTTTCCTATTGTGATAACATCATTTTTTTCTATTTTCTTTGCTGCTGACCATACAGTTGTTTCTGTTGGGCCATACATGTTATATATTTGAGCATCTGTTTTTTCATAAAGCATACTTAATAGGTTTTCTTGAAAAGCTTCTCCTCCAATTAAAAGGTATTTCGCATTTTTAATAAATTCTGTATCTTTTGTACTTAGCATAAATGATTTTACCCTTGAAGGCGTTGTTTCTAATATATCTACATTATTTTTAATGCACATTTGATTAAATAGTTTTATATTTATTTGTTCATTATTGTTTGCAAGGACTATTTTTATTCCTAAAAGTGTAGATATAAGGCTTTCTAGGACAAACATATCAAAAGACATTGTTGCTAATGCTGCTATTGAATTTTTTTCTGAAAATCCAAATAACTCTTTTATTGCTACCTGTAAGTTCATTACATTGCTTTGTTTTATCATGACTCCTTTAGGAAGACCTGTTGATCCAGATGTAAAAATGACATATGACAAATCGTCAGGTGTATTTATTATTTTTAAGTTTGTATTTGGCCTAGAATAAATTGTACTTTTATCTATGTCTACTATTAATTTGTTTTTAAATTCTATATTATTACTTATTTCTTGCTGTGTTAATAATACTTTTGCATTACTATTGTCTAACATATATTTTATTCTATCTTTTGGATATGTAGGATCAATCGGAACATATGCTCCTCCTGCTTTTAAGATTCCAATTATGCATATTAGGATTTCTACAGATCTATTTAACATAATTCCAACTAAATCATTTCTTTTTACTTTACTTATATTTCTTAAATAATAAGCTAAACTGTTAGCTTTTTCATTTAATTGTTTATATGTTAGTTTTTGTCCATCACAGACTATTGCCGTATTATTAGGGTATTTTTTTACATTTTCCTCGAATAGTTTTATAATAGTCTTGTTTTTTGGATAATCTATTTTAGTATCATTAAATTCATATAATATTTGATTTTCTTCATCTTCAGAAAGCATCTTAATTTCGGATATTCTTTTATCTACATCTTTTAAAATATCCTCAACTATATTTAAATAATGGGTAGCTAAACTTTTTATATAATCTTCTTCAAAAAGTTGTGTTGCATATTCAAAAGATAATTTCATATTATCTTTTTCTGGTATTATTTCTAATGACAAATCCATTTTAGAAATTCCCATATCTGGCATGTAATTTTGAGTTTTTATGTTTTTAAAATTGAATTTTCCATATCCATTATTTTGATATATGAACATAGTATCAAATAATGGATTTCTGTTTGGTTCTTTTTTTATATTTAATTTATCTACTAATTCATCAAAAGGATATGTTTGATATTTATATCTCTGTAACATGTGTTTTTTTAGTGACTCTACAAATTCTTTAAAAGATAATCGGCTGTCAATTTTTTCTCTTAATGCTAAAGAATTTACAAACATACCTATCAAATTATATGTATCTTTAATGTCCCTTCCTATAACTGGTGATCCTATAATTATGTCATCCTGATTACTGTATTTTGAAAGTAGTATATAATACGCTGATAGTAAAAACATATATGGTGTAATATTTAAGGATTTTGAAATATTTTTTATTTTATTTGTTGTAATACTATCTATTTCTTTATATACTTTTTTTCCTTTAAAATCTTGCACATTTGGTCTTACATATGTTGTTGGTATATTCAATACTGGAATTTCTCCATCAAATTGTGATAACCAATAATCTTCCGCTTCTTTTAATTCTCCTGATAGAAGCCTTTTCCCTTCAAATGCAGCAAAATCTTTGTAAGCTATTTTTAGTTTTGGTAATTGTTGCTTATCATATAATTTGCATAATTCTTCTGATAATATGGAAAGTGATGTTCCATCAGAAATAATATGATGTATGTCTATTAATAATAAGCTTTTTTTATTAGTAAACTTTATAAATCTAGTTCTAAACAATGGTGCTTTTGATAAATCAAACGGTTTTACAAAATCTTTAAATATTGTTTCTATATTGTCATAATTAGCATTTTCTACTATATCTAATTTATATTCAACTTCTTCTAATATTTTTTGCACTACTTCTTCATTTTTCATTACAAAAAATGTTCGTAAAGATTCGTGTCTATTAATTATTGTCTTGAAACATTTTTCTAATTTTTCAGTATCTATATCTCCTTCTAATATTACTCCTCCAGAAATATTGTATAAAGGTAGCTCATCATTTGTTGTTTTACTTACATAATAGATTCTTTTTTGAGCTGATGATACTGGATAATACTCTGATTTTGGTATTATTCTTATTACCTGGCTTTCTAATGTGTTTTTATTACTCTTTATTAAATCGGATAAGTCTTGTATTTGCGGATGTTCTATTATATCTTTAACTAATAATTGCATATTAAATTCTGATTGAACTTGAGAACATAGATTTATTGCTGATAATGAATCTCCTCCTATATCAAAGAAATTATCATCAATACTGATTTTTTCTACTTTTATTAATTCTTGTAATATTTTTACTAATTTTAAATCTATTTCATTTCTTGGCAAAATAATTTCTTTATTTTCATCTCGATAATTTGGTTGAGGAAGGCTTTTCCTGTCTATTTTTCCATTAGGTGTATGTGGTATTTCTTCTAGTTGTATAAAATACTGAGGTATCATGTATTTTGGAAGATATTTAACAAGGTAGTCATATATTTCTTTAGTATTTATTTTACTGCTTGCAGTAAAGTATGCACAAATGTGTTCATGTTCATTCTCATCACTTTTCTTTGCAACAGCACATGTATTAATAAAAGAAAGTTCTTTTATCTTATCTTCTATTTCTTCAAGTTCGATTCTTAATCCTCTTATTTTTACTTGATTATCAGATCTTCCTAGGCAAATTATTTCTCCATCTTCTGTACAAATTCCTAAGTCTCCTGTTTTGTACATCAAAGAGTTTGGAATAAATGGATTTTTAATAAAGCTTTTATCCGTTAAATCTATGTTATTCAAATATCCTCTACTTAAGCCATCTCCTGCTATATACAACTCGCCTGGTGTTCCTATTGGTTGCAGGTTTAAATGTGGATCTAAATTATATATTTGTGTGTTAATAATAGGTTTTCCTATTGTAATAAAATCTGTATTTGTTAATTCTTTTAATGTAGACCATACAGCTGTTTCTGTTGGTCCATACATATTATATATTTTACTATTAGTTATTGTTTTCAATTCTGTAAGTAAAGACTTTGGAAATGGTTCTCCTCCTATTAATATGTATTTTGCCTTCTTTATGAATTCTATATTTTGTTTATCTGATATAAATGCTTGTATTCTTGAAGGTGTAGTCTGAATTATTTCAACATTATTATTAATGCATAATTTATTAAATAAATCTGAATTTACTTGTTCTTCTTCACTTGCAATTACAATTTTTAAACCATTTAATAAAGGCATCAAGCTTTCAAGTACAAATATATCAAATGATATTGTTGTTACTGAAACTATAGTATCTCCTTGATTAAATTTAAATTCTTTCATCATTCCAAATATGAAATTAACAATATTTTGTTGTTTTAACATTACACCTTTTGGTTTCCCTGTTGATCCAGATGTAAAAATAACATATGCCAAATCTTCTGGTTTACTAATAATTTTCAAATTTTGACATGGAAGGTTATATATCTCTTCATTTTCTAAATCTATAAATAACTTTTGGTTGAATTCTACATATCCTTCTAACTCTTTTTGTGTTAATAGTATTTTACTGCTACTGCTACTTAGCATATAATCAATTCTTTCTTTAGGGTATGTAGGGTCAATTGGAATATATGCCCCTCCAGCTTTTAAAACTGCTATAATTGCAACAATCATCTCTAGAGAACGATTGACCATTATTCCAACTAAATTATCTCTTCCAATGTTTTCTTTGTTTCTTAAGTAATATGCTAAACTATTTGCTTTTTCATTTAATTGTTTATATGTTAGATTTTTATCTTTAAAAGTAATTGCAATTTCATTAGGTGTTTTTTCTACTTGTTTTTCAAATAATTCTATAATTGTTTTATCTTTTGGATATTCTTCATTTGTATCATTTATGGTATATAGTAATTTTTGTCTTTCGTTTTTGGTTATAATATCTACTTTATTTATATATATTTTTTCTTTTTGCAATATTTGTTCAATTATATGAACTATACGGCTATTTATGTTATCTATATCTTTCTCTTCATATCTATCTATTAAAAAATCATAATTTATTGAAAGTTTTCCTGTATCATTAAAATCTGTAATATGAATATCTATATCATTTGATGTATATCCATTAAAAACCCACTCTGTTGTGTAATCTCCTATTTCTTTTTGAAAGGCTTTTGTTATCTGATATGAAATAAGAACATTGTACAGAGTCGAAGTTTTAGGTTTTTCCTTTCTTAAATCTTCTAATATCTGTGTATAAGAGTATTTTTGGTGTTTAAGGAAACTTATCATTTTTGTACTGAATAAACGTACAAATTCTGTAAATTCTATATCTTTTTCTGGCATTGTAATTTTGATAGGAATCGTGTTTATGAACATTCCCATTGTTTGTTTTTCTTTTATACTTGATCTATTTAAGATTGGTGTTCCTATAACAAATTCATTTAATCTGTTTGTTCGACTTAAGTAAATTGAATATATTGACATGAAAAAACTAAAGATTGAAATGTTCTTTTTTTCACAATAATTTCTAATTTCTTTTACTTTTTCTTTATCTAGCATAAATGACTTTCTTATTGCTCTATATGAAAGGTTTTTATCTGTTTTTTTGGTACTTGGAAATGTAGCTGGCTCTGGTATTGTTTCAAATGTATCTTTCCAGAAAGCTTTATCTAATTCGAATCTTTTACTCTTTTTGTATTCCTCTTCTGTTTTAATATACTCTATATATGAATTGTTTTGTGTAGACTCTATTCCGTTTTAATGTATTATGGTATTCTTTTAAAATATTTTGGATAACTAAGCCTAAGGACCATGAATCAGCAATTAGATGGTTTACTGTTAATATAACAGCTCCAAAACCATTTTCAAAAATGGCAACTTTGAAATAAAATAAGCATGAATTAATAACACTAAATTTATATTTAGTGGCTTCTTTTTCAACATCCTTTAATTCTTTTTCACTTTTTAAATGAACAATCTCAACATTAAATGGTTCGTATTCTTTTATATATTGCACTGGCATTCCATTTTCTATTTTGATATTAATTCTAAAAGCATCATTTTTCTTAACTATATTGTTCAGTACGTTTACAATTTGTTTTTCATAAATTTTTTCTTTAATGATTCCGTACTGTACAAATATTGTTAATCGTTGTTCCTTCAAAGTATTTTTCCATATTCCAAATACTCATTTGAGGATTGGTCAATTTGAAACATCCTTTTTCAACCATAAATTCTACCTTCCCTATTTATGCGTTTACTATTACCTTAAATTATATTATTTTTGCTAATTTTTGGCAACCTTTTATATATAATTTTTATCTTAATGATATATATTTGAAACTTTTTTGTAAAATCTCGGTTGAATTGGTTTTTATTAATTTGTTTTAGGAAAAACTATATGTTTTTTATTTTCTTTAGTTCTTCTTTTGATAATCCTGTATATAATACTATTTTTTCTATGTTTTCATTTTCTTCTAACATTTTTTTAGCTATTTCTATTTGTTTATCTTTTTGCCCTTTTTCTTTTCCCACATCTACCCCTCTTGCATATATCGCTTTTTCATCCATTATTGCCTTTTCCCTTAGTTCCGCTA
>CAMYZH010000009.1 GCA_947303785.1 uncultured Clostridium sp. | reverse complement strand
CAACCTTTGGAATAGCTCTTGTAAATTTTATTTATTTCATATTTTTTATTCTTTCAATGGCTTCAATTGTATTTTCTCTTGTTCCAAAGCCAGTTAGTCGAAAATAACCTTCTCCACTTGGTCCAAATCCGACTCCAGGTGTACCTACGACATTTGCTTCTGTTAATAATCTATCAAAAAAATCCCAAGATTTTACTCCATTTGGAAGTTTTAGCCATACATAAGGTGAATTAACACCACCATAAACTGTATACCCTGCATCTTCTAAACCATTTTTTATAATCTTAGCATTTTCTTTGTAATAATCAATATTTTGTCTTATCTGTCTTTGCCCTTCTTGTGTATATACAGCTTCAGCAGCTCTTTGAGTAACATATGAAACTCCATTAAATTTGGTACATTGTCTTCTATTCCAAAGTGGATTTAGTGGTACTTTTTCACCATTTTCTTTATACCCCATTAATTGTTTTGGAATGACTGTAAATGCACATCTAATTCCTGTAAATCCGGCCGTTTTAGAAAAGCTTCTAAACTCGATTGCAACTTCTTTTGCTCCTTCTATTTCATATATACTATGAGGAACATCTTCATCTGAAATATAAGCTTCATATGCAGCATCAAATAAAATAATAGATTTATTTTCTTTTGCATAATCAACCCATTTTTTTAATTCTTCTTTTTTTAATGTTGTTCCTGTAGGATTATTTGGATAGCAAAGATAAATCATATCTACCTTTTCTTTTGGTAGTTCTGGAACAAAGCTATTATCTGATGTTGCTGGTATATATACTATGTTCTCATATTGTCCTTTTTCTTTATTATAAAGTCCGCTTCTACCAGACATAACATTTGTATCTAAATAAACTGGATATACTGGATCTGTTATTGCAACTTTATTATCTTTAGAAAATATATCTACAATATTTCCACAATCACATTTTGCACCATCTGATACAAATATTTCATCAATATCTATGTCAACCCCTCTTTTTGCATAATCAAATTCTTTGATTTTTTCTCTTAAAAAATCATATCCTTGTTCTGGACCATAACCTCTAAATGTCTCTTGATTTTTAAATTCATCAGTTGCTTTTTTCATTGCATCTCTAATTACTTCTGGAATTGGTCTTGTAACATCTCCTATTCCTAATTTAATAATCTTTTTGTCTGGATTTTCTTTTGTATATTCTGCAACTTTTTTTGCTATTGTTGCAAACAAATAGCTTTCTTGTAATTCTAAAAAATTTTCATTAATTTTAATCATTATAGCCTCCTATATGATTAATTACTATAATTGTTGCAATAAATTATTATTCCAATTTTTATAATGGTATTATATCAACGCAATATTCTATTTTCAAGATAATGTTTATATTTCGTTACTATCATTCTGTTAGGTAATTCAATGGATTTACATACTCTCCATTTTCAAGAATTTCAAAATGGAGATGAGGACCGGTAGAATTTCCAGTATTTCCAATAGTTGCAATTTTATCACCCTGTTTTACTTCATTTCCTTCTTGAACTAAAATATCATTGCAATGAGCATAAACTGTAACGTAATTATCATTTTCAATTTTTATGTGTTTTCCTAAATTTCCTTCTTCAGATATTTGGCTTACACGCCCTGAAATCGCAGATAATATCTCATCACCGCTCATTTCCTGCAATATCTATCCCTGTATGATTACTGCTTACCCTTGTGTCTTCAGAAATTCTTTCTCCAAAATATGATGTTATTTCTCCTTTATATGGCCAAATAAATGTATTTTGTTGCCCATCAATATTTACTATCTCTTCATTTACTGGTTCTATCATACTTTCAGTTTCATCTAATGGTGCAACTTCTTTTTTTTCAACTATTTCTTGTTTTTCATTCTCCTTTTTCTTGTCCTTTACAAAATCTAAAATACTTTCAAACCTAATTGGTGTATTTAAAAAGTTTCTTATTTGCCTTTTCATATTTCCATTAATAATTATGGTATTATTTTCATATAAATAAATTGCTAAAACTAAAAATAAAACAATTCCTAAATTCAAATTATGAGTTTTGTTTTTTACTTTTTCACCTCTATACTTTATTCCATTTCTTCTACAATATATTTCTTCTGCTTTTCTAATTTTTTCATCACTCTTTTGCATATACATATCTCCTTTAGGACACTTACTCTATGTCCAAATTCTTTACTAATGTATATGCTTTACTATAAAAAATAGAATTATTAAAAATGTAATTCCTAATATAATCTTAATTTTATTTCTTGAATTTTTTCTAGTCTCAGTTTTTAAATATTTTTCTACTAAATCTGCTCCTTCAATTTTAGCATATTCTTCTACTTTCTTTTTGTTTTGGCTATCTGTATTTTTCAAAATCAAGATTGCTTCATCAACAATATTTGATGGCATATTCTTTAAAATTACTATATTATTTATTTTTTCTTTATTCATATTTTACCTTTCTATTTATTTCCATTGTCTTTTAATTCTTTCAATTGCACTTTTTTCAAGTCTAGAAACTTGTGCTTGTGAAATACCTATTTCTTCTGCAACTTCCATTTGTGTTTTTCCATCAAAAAATCTTTTGTTAACAATTATTTTTTCTCTATCATTTAATTTTTTCATTGCTTCCATTATAGTAATATTTTCTGCCCATAATTCATCTGTATTTTTGACATCTTTTACTTGGTCCATTATATAAATACTATCTGCTCCATCATTATAGACAGGCTCTTGAAGTGAAACAGGGTCTTGTATTGCATCTAAACTCATTGCAACTTCTTCAGGTTCTACTTGAAGTTCTTTTGCAATTTCTTCAATTCCTGGCTCTTTTCCTTTCTCTTTAGTAATTTTTTCTTTAACTTGAATAGTTTTGTATGCTAAATCTCTAACTGACCTGCTTACTCTAACAATATTATTATCTCTTAAATATCTTCTAATTTCGCCAATAATCATTGGTACAGCATATGTGCTAAATTGAACATTTAATCCCAAATCGAAATTATCAATTGCCTTTATTAATCCTATACAACCTATTTGAAATAAATCATCTGCATTTTCATTTCTGTTTGAAAACCTTTGAACAACACTTAGTACCAATCTTAAGTTACCATTAATAAATTTTTCTCTTGCTTCTAAATCTCCATTTTTTATTTTGATTAATAATTCTTTTTTTTCTTCGTTTGATATTGTAGGCAATTTTGATGTGTTAACACCACATATTTCAACCTTATTAATCAAACTAAAAAAACCTCCTTTAGAAATATTTAATCTAATTATTTCCAAAAAAGATTTTTTTATACTTTACAAATCTATTTTTCCTTCAAATACATTTAAAGCTGGTCCTTCCATATAAACCTCACCTGTCTTTTCATCAATATATACGTCTAGTTTTCCGACCTTTTAATTCAACACTTACCTTTCTTTTTATCTTACCTTCACAATATAATGCATAAAATGCTGAGGCAGCTCCAGTTCCACAACCAAATGTCTCTCCAACTCCTCTTTCCCAAACTCTAATTTTAATATACTCATCATCTAAGATTTGTACAAATTCAACATTCGTTTTTTGAGGAAAGTACTTATAGTTTTCCACAATCTTTCCATATTTTGTGACTGGATAATTTTTAAGGTCACAGACTTCAATAACTGTATGTGGATTTCCAACACTTAAAAATGTTCCTGTAACTTCTTTTTCTCCTAATTTAAATATCAATTTACATTTATTATTTATGTATCTATAATTTCTTGGTACATATACTGGAAGCTTATTTATTTGGACTATTGGCTTTCCCATATTCACTCTAAGACCCATAATTTTTTCATTTTGCATGATGTATTCAACTTTTTTTATACCAGCCATAGTTTCAATTAATATTTTCTTATGATTTGTATAACCTTTTTCATATAGGTATTTTGCTAAACATCTAATTCCATTTCCACACATTTCAGCTTCACTGCCATCTTGATTGAAAATTCTCATTTTGAAATCTGCAATTCTACTTGAGCTAAATAACACTACTCCATCTGCACCAATTCCAAAATGTCTATCACATACAAACTTTGAAAAAATCTTTAAATTATATTGTTTTACATCATCATAATTCATACAAATAAAGTCATTACCAATTGCTTGCATTTTCATAAATTCAGCCATAAAAAATTCACCTCTATTAATCCTATGAGGTGAATTAAATTTTATTCTAAATTTCAATTATATCTCCATCTTCTGGAAAATTAATTTCAGTTATATTTTCATGTTCATAATCACTTCTATGTATAGCATTCATAGAAACTTTTGGATATTCTTTCTTAAGATCAAGAACATCTTGTACTCCCATATGCATTCTAGTTGTCATTGGATTCGTAGCATCTAAAAATGCTATTTCTGATTTTTCACATATTTTTCTAACATTATCACATAATACAGTATCAGTCGCATACCCTAAAGTATGGCCATCTTTTTCTAATACATATCCAAGCATCGGCTTACATGTTCCATGTTCTAGGTCATACCCTGTAATTTTAATAGTTTCATCTTCAAAACTTTGTCCACTTTCAAGTTCAACAAATTTCACATTGCATTTTTCTTCCAAGTTTGCATATTTATTTGGAATTCCATCTCCAAATGTTAATTCAAATAGTTGTATAGTTTTTTCTTTTATTCCTACTCCACCGATAATATATAATAAATTCTCATGTTTTCCTCTTATGTTTCTACCTAATAAATAATTCGGTAAGTCTACAAAATGATCTGCATGTGAATGTGTAATTACAATATATTTTACATCTTCTGTATGAAGTCCAAGTTGGCTCATTTTTAAAACAGTTCCAGATCCTGCATCAAATAATACATTATCAACTAAAATACTTTGGTTTCCTCTAGTTTCTGCTCCCATAGAACCTGTACCGATGACATTAATCTTCATCACTTTTCCTCCTACTTTCTTTTTCTTTTTTGTATTTCATATGCTAATTCACTTGTAATTCCTGTTGGTAGTATTTTGCTAGCTAAATGTAATAATTTCATTTTTAATCCAGGAACAATTACTGGTTTTTCTTCAAACATTTTATTAATACCATATTCTGCAACATATTCAGCTGAATATGGTTTAGCTCTAAACTCAACTTTTGCAACTTTGTTAAAATTTGTTTTTGTTGGCCCTGGACATAATGCACTTATATGTACTTCTGATCCTTCTTTTTTTAATTCTTTATAAATCGCTCTTGTATATGATAAAACAAAATTCTTAGATGCATAATATTCTGCCATTAATGGTCCTGATAAAAATCCTGCAACTGAAGATACATTAAGTATATATCCTAAATTTCTCTTTTTCATATCTACTAAAAATAGTTTAGTTAACATGTGTAGGGCTGTAATATTCAAATCTATTAATTCTAAATCTTTTTCTAAGTCAGTTTCTGTTACTAGACCATGTACACCAAAACCTGCATTATTGACTAAAACTTCTATTGGCTCACGTTTATACATTTCGTGTAATTTCCAAACATTTTCTCTGTCAGTTAAATCCATTTTAACTATTTCTACTTTTGTTTTAACTTCTCTTTGTAATTCTTTTAATGCTCGATCATTTCTTGCAACTACAATTATATCATATCCTAAATCACTTAAATAAAGTGCTATTTCTCTTCCTATTCCTGAAGACGCTCCTGTTATTAATGCTTTCATTTAAACTTCCACCAATCCTATTTTAAACATCTTTTTTAGAAAATAAAATCATCATTTTGATTCTGTATATATTTTTTGTGTAGGGTAAACTAGTTCAATATTTTCTCTTTCTAATACAGATAAAATATCACAATTAACTTGTTCTTTAATTTTCATGTATTCTGAATAATCTATAGTGTCTACATACATTGCAATAAATAAAATATTTGCATCACTTTCTATGCTTTCATGATAAACTGCAACTGATTCTTTGATAACTTTATTATTTGTTTTAAGTACTGTTTTTATTTTTTCAATTGCTCTATTAATTGTTTCTGTATTACAGTTTAAATCTAATCTTAATCTCATATCAAGTCTTCTGTTTTCAAGTCTACTCCAATTTTTTACATATTCTGTAACTATTACTGAATTTGGCATTGATATGATTGCATTATTTACTGCCTTTAATCTTGTACTTCTAAAAGTAATATCTATTACTGTTCCTTGGAAATTTGCAACTTCTATAAAATCACCAATTTCAAAAGGCTTGTCTGTTATAATTGCAAACCCACCAATTAAGCTCTTTACAAAATCTTGCGCAGCTAGCGCAAATATAGCACTTCCTACTCCAAGACCTGTAGCTAATCCTCCAAGGTTATATCCTAAATCAGTAATTATCATAAATGCTGCAATTATATAGATTACTACTTTTAATATTTTTCCTATAAATGAATTTAATGCTTCATTTCCATTAAACTTAGTATTATTTTCTAGTTTTTTGAAAAATGTTGAATCTGGTTCTAAACAGTTTGTAAGTGCATCTGCTATTGTTAATATTAGTAATATTCTAAATATTTTTCGATATAAGCTTAATATTCCTTCTGGTAATTCTAAGTAGTGTAATATTACAAATCCAAACCCCATTACTGTAAATATAAAAATCAATGGATAATAAAATCCACTTTCTGATGGTTTTTTCTTTATTTTTAATATTTTTTGAAAAATATAAATTATAATATGTGCTACAATTGGGCTGGCAAGCCTTACTCCCATAATTATCGCAAGTGCTGTACTATATGTTAAAACTGTATTTACATCTAGGGTTTTGAAAAATTCACCCATATTTATATTTTTCTCCTATTCTCTTTCGTATTTTTTACTTATGCATTATATATTATTGTTATTATTTTTTCAATATAAATTGAGGGAATTATTTAAGAAATATGATAGTTTTTTATATTTAATCATTAATAATTACTCTATGCAATTCATATATTAAATTTATGTTTATCTTTTGATTAATTACTTTTTTCGTGTTTTCTTTTTCATTCATAAAAATTCTCATGACCTCTCAATTATACACTAAATGGGTGAACAAATCATTGAGAATTTTTATAGGGTGATTTTATCATTGATTACATAACTATAAGTTTGCGAAAATTGACTATTTATGTAAATGGTGCTATAATATATATATGATACTTTATATTATATTTCAAGTTGATGGAACTTATAATCCATCAGAAAGGAAAAAGTGGGAAAAGTCAAACGATTCGAGATTTATGTCGCATTAACAACAACTATGACTTTCACCAGAGTTGGTGAAAGTGATCTTTTTGAAGTTATTTGCCCATACAAACGTGTCCTGGTGAGGGAAGAAGATCTAATAAAACTCGAAGTAGGTAAGAAGTTCGAAATCCCCATTTTTTATGGAGTTGAATGGACGATTCGAGGCCAGGAAAGAATGACTGCCAAGACCTTCATCGCCTCATGGGACGAACCACTGATCGGGGAAATCACGACCTACGAGTCGTAACACCTGCCATGTGTGTTACCCCTGCCATGTGTATGCTATACCATGGCAGGGGATTCCCTTTTTATTTGATTTTTACTTGATATTATTTTCTGTAATATCTTCGATAATATTCAATATCCCCACAAGAGTTTTTCTTCCTGCATTATCAAACACGCTTCTCAATTTCTTACTAAAAGTGCTTATTTCACCACTTTTCACACTTTCTTCTAAACTTTTCTCTAATAATTCTTTATTTTCTATGATTGTTTGTATTATAATATTAATCATAGAGAAGCACCTCCTTTGTATGGTCTTGTTTTCTAGCAAAAACATCATACAAAATTGGTGCTTCTCTTGTCTATTATTTTATTTTATTTTTCCTACATATTATTTATGCTAATATGTATTGACTGTATTATTAATTGCCAAGTGTCTTATATTTTTTTGTAACTAATAGTATAATAAACTTCTCTCACCAGATTCTTTATATCTTAAAATTTAATACTATCTTTTATAGTATTTAACACCTGTTCACTTATATTTTGGCCATTTACCCTTTTATTATTAGCACCTTCCATTCTCGAATTTTGCAGACCAGTTCTATGTTTAATAAGATTATCTTTTTGTTTAAGATTTTTCATTTCTTTTTCTGTTTCTTTTTCATGATAATGTCTTGCACCTTGATTACGATATCTTCCATACATAACTCCAAAATAGATAAAACCAGCAAACAGTAAAACCCACTTATATTTAAAACTCATAAATAATATCAGAATAAATGCAATAATTTCTACTAAGGCTGAAATTGCCCAAAGTTTTGGCATATGAATAGGAACACTTCCTATAGTTTCTTTTGTTCTCGCATTAACGGCAACATAATGTAAAACTGATTTATCACCATCTTTTTTCTGTTGATAGCTATATAGCCAAACAGGAAGGTACGCTGCTTTCCATTGTTGACCTTTAACTTCCAAGCTTTCTTGTTCCCATTTAACTCCACGGTCATAAAATTTTAATGTATCATTTGCTGCAAATCTTGCAATATCTTTTGACTGCTCATTTACAATCGGCCTTAATTGATCAATATTAGTATCACGTTTTTCTGAAGAATATCCATGTAAATAATTAGAATCCCATTTTACTGCATTTTCTGTGTCAAATGGCATAATTGCATTAATAATATTATTTGTTTTTTCAGATGATTTCTTATTTAGTTTGTCTGAACTTGATTCAACTGTTAATCCTTTAATAGTTAAATCAAAATCACGTCCAACCTCATATAAATCGGCATCATAAAAGGTTTCTCTATCTTCTCCAGAGCCTCTAGAATATCTTCTAACCTCATGCTCCCCTTTACCAATTAAGCTTGCATGTGAATTTACATCAACAACCATATAAGGAAAATAAACTCCCATAATATTATCAGTTGTAAATTCTTCTCTGAATTTTGGATGTGCAAAAAATTTTCTTTTACCAACAAATTTTTCTATTTCTTCTTTTGCTTCTTTTTTTGTTAACTTAAATGGCAAAACTACATCAGGAATACTTCCATTTGGAATTTGTTGATTTACAGATAGCATATTTCTACACCAATGACATCTAGCTTGTGTTGATTCTGCTGTATCGATTACAACTTCGGCTCCACAACTACTACATTTAAATGTCATTATATTCTGTGTATCTGCTTTTATGTCCCCTGTTCCTGATCCTACAACTTCTCCTTCAAGATTATCAATATCATCTACCATTCCTTCAACTTTTTCAGGTTCAAATTCATGGCGACAAAAATTACATCTTAATTTACCTGTTTTTGGATTCAAAGAAATATCTGTCGCTCCACACTTAGGACATTTGGTTTGTCCGTCTTTTGCTCCAATATCAGTTTGTATAATTCGTTGTCCTGATTTTATGTTTTCATCCATATTTTATACCCCCAAAAGTTTTGATTTAACTGCATCAAATTCCTCTTGGCTTATTATTCCTTCATCTAATAATTTCTTTAATTCTCTAAGTTTAGCATATGGATCTTCTCCACCTGTTTGATTTTCAGCTGCTTCTTGTGGTGCTGGCTGTGGCGCTGGTTGTGGCGCTGGTTGTGGTTGATTGAATGAAAGATTTGGATTTGAATATCCTCCATTTTGAGTAGCGCCATTCATTACACTGCCTGCAGCATTCATGCCCATTCCCATAAATGCCATTCCTGATCCGCCACCATTTTCACCAGCTGATTGCATTCCTCTTGCAACAGATTGTTGCATAAATGAATTTCCTCTAGCTCCTGAAAGTGCATCTGCTTTTTTAACATCACTTAATAATGCTTTTGTATCTGCATCATATTCTATTGCTTGAATTGCAACTTTGACAATTTCTAATCCTCTATCTGTTCTCCATTGATATCCATCTTCAACTGCTTGTGATAAGCTTTGTGCAAATCCAATTTGATCTGCTTGAATTTTTGTTATACGATTTCCTTTTGAAGGATCATTTGTATAATTTGAAAATGCTGCAGATAAACTTCCTACAACTTCATTAAATAATTGTGCTCCTGCATCATTATCCATATCTGCAAAGTCAAACACATCAGCTCCTGCTTGTAAATATGAAGCTGGTACAAATCCTTTAACAAACAATATTGGGTCAACTATTCTTAATGAATATGTTCCTCTTGTCATTGCACCAACTTGTGCATTTAAATATGCATCATCCCAATATGTTTCGGTTTGTGTTCCAAATTTATTATTAGGTATTTCTTTTAAATTTACATAGAATGCTAATTGTTGAGATCCTGGTTGACCACCAAATTTAAATCTCTCCCAACTTTGTCCTATTGTTGATTTTATTATTCCATCTCCTGCAAATAATGATCTTGAATTAGGATCGTCTGAAGTAAAAATAAATCCGCCTGGTTCTGTAATACATCCAGTAATTGCTCCATCTTGAATTGTTATAAGTGCAGTTCCTTCAGGAACAATGATTTTACTTCCATTAGAAATGATGTTTTCTGATCCTTTTGTATTTTCTCCTCTTCCATTGTTTTGTCCTTGTGGTACTGCTCTATAAATTCCAGCAGTTCCTGGTACATTTGGCATTGGCATATAGAAGTCTTTCCATTGATCTGCAAATGTTCCTCCTAATGCTCCTGCAAAAGCTTTAATAAATCCCATTTTTATTCCTCCTTTTAATTATAACTTTTGGCTTTTTTATTGCTATATCTTATGCTATAATCTTAAATTTATTTTTATCATTTATTTTAATATTTGTAAATATATATATTTGTAATTATTGTTTTTAAATGCAAGTCGTATTTTTTCACAAAAAAAAACAAGCCATTTTATTTTAGGCTTGTTTTACTTTTATTTTCCCTGCTGTCTAGCTTTAACTATTACTCTTTCTTTACTATCATCTGTACAAGTTATAATTGTTATTTCTTTTTTTCCATGTGTTATTTGTGATGTGTCTTTTGTATCATTTTCACTAACTACATGTTTATCATATACAACATATTTTATTTTTCTACCATATGTATCTTCTATTTCAATAATGTCGCCATTTCCGACAAGTTTTGGCACTTTACTGAAAAACAAATTGTTTCTATAATTATGTCCAACTATGCAAAAGTTTCCAACTTCATTTGGATCACATCCATGATACTTACATGGAGAAATTTTCAATAATTCATCAGACCAGTGATCTAATATGGGATATGGTGTATCCCATTCTAATTTAGGAATATTTATTGTTGCAATCGCATAATATTTATCGCCACTATCTGTTGTCATTACTTTTCTTTTGTTTTGACCATTTGAAGTATAATCAACCCTATTTGCATTTTCAAAGTTAGATGTATCAATTGTAGTAGATGCATCTTCATCACTTAAAATAACTACCATTCGTTCATTATCTTCTACTCTAATAGTAGTATCATCATATACATATGTACTTTGCATTACATCTGACATTTCCATTGTTGCAAGGATTTCTTGAGATTTCTTTTCTCCTGAATATTTATCATATTCAGCAAATACATAGTATGATAATAAAAGGCATAACAAAAAAACAGAAATAATAAAGTCAATTTTATATAACTTTTTCTGTCTTTTTAATTCTGGTGTAATATACAATTTTTCTGTAATTAAAATCTGATTCACTAGAATTTTCCTTCCTACTTTTAAATAAATTATACCATCTGATCATTTCTTTGTATATATGTGTAAACTAATTGTAAAAACACTTTATTGTGTTTGTAAATATTTTCTTAATAATAAAAAAAGAGGTTTTGCCCCTTTTTTCATATTATCAATAATCTAATTATTTGTTGTAGTAATTAATTTCTTAACAATATTATTCTCTACTCCGTTTTGTCCTAATGTAGAAATATGTTCTTCATAAGATTCTTTTATGGTTGAATCAACAATAGATTCAATTTCACTTAAATCTTTTTGTTCAGCTAAAACGAGCTCACTGACAAGTATTTGTTTAGCATTTAATAACATTTTTTTCTCACCTGTAGATAAACCTTTTTCTTTTTGTTTAAAACTTAAGTTTCTTACTATATCAGCCACTTCATATATATTTCCTGTTTTCATTTTTTCCATATTGTCTCTATATCTTTTATTCCAATTCATTGACATTTCAGTACTTTCTTGTTCAAGAACTTGAATAACTTTTTCAGCTGATTCTTTATCAATTATATTACGTACTCCTATTTCCTCTGCTTTAGCAGTAGGTACCATAACTTTAACCTCTCCAGGCATTTTAATTATGTAATACGATTGTCTTTCGTCAAGGATTGCTTTCTCCTCTATTGATTCTATTATTCCAGCGCCATGCATTGGATAAACTACTTTGTCACCAACTTTAAACATGTAAGCTTTCACTCCTTTCAGATAAACTTTTTTTCAAGCACAGTTTTATTATACTATAAAATTTGGTAAAAGTCAAAAGAATTTCCAGAATAAATTCACATAATTAATAAAAAAAATTAGAATACTTTTTGTATTCTAATTTCATAAATTATCTATTTATTTGTTGATCCAAATCCTCCGAGTCTTTCACCGCAAGCATCGTCATCATCGGTTAAAAGAAACTTTTTAAATATTGCTTGTCCTATTATATCTCCTTTTTTTATTTCAATATCTTTATCTGAAAAATTATAAAATGCATATAGAAATTCTCCATCATTATCAGGATTTTCATAATAATCACTATCTATTATTCCAACTCCATTTGCTAATATTAATCCTCTTTTTCCTGGATTAGAACTTCTGTTGCACAAAAGTAAGTATTCGTCTTCTGGCATGTATGCTTTAATTCCTGTCTTTATTAGTGTAGGTTTTTGTCCTAATTTGAATGGTGGAATTACATAGTCTTCTGCAGATTCCACATCATAACCTGCTGAATATTTAGTTTTTCTTATTGGTAATTTAATATTTTTATCTTCATATCCTTTTGCTATTTCAAATCCTCTAATTTTTTTCATATTTACTTCCTTTCAAATTAATTATCTTTTAATTTCGATTTGTATTGTATTATATATCATTTATTTTTTCAAGACAATTTTTTATATTATATTTAGAATACTTTTAGATAATTTCTTGTCTTATTACTTTTGTAATGTTATAATTTTTTTAAGTTACTAAGGAGAAATAGATGGTTAATTATTATGAGATTTTAGAGGTTAGTCAAAAAGCTTCAAAAGAGGTAATAGAAAAAGCATATAAGGCTTTAGCTAAAAAATATCATCCTGATTTAAATCAAGATAATAAAAAAGAAGCTGAAATGAAAATGCAAAAAATAAATTAAGCATATTAAATATTTATATATTTAAATAAAATGGCTAATTATGATCGTGTTCTCGAACGCAAACAGCAAATTGAATTAAATAAGCAAAAACATGAAACCACTTCTGAAGCTTCTTTTAAAGATAGAAATGATAATTTTGTCATTAATACTACTAATATGGATGAAAAAACTAAAAAAAAGATACAAAATAAGCTTCAAGAAAAATATCTTGAAGCTTATGATTCTTATTTAAGAGAACATGGGTATAAACTAAAATATAAATGGACTTTTAAAAGAGTTATAAAACTTATACTTGCAATTATAATTATCATTTTGTTTTTTACAATTCTTTTCTTTATACCACCTATACATAAATGGTGTATTAGTATTTATGAAGAAAATTTTGCTATTAAACTCATAGTTGATATCATTGTTTCAATTTTTAAATCTATTGGTAGTATTTTCACAAGTTGATTAGATTTTTAAGGAATATAAAAAAGCGATACCTTTTGAAGTATCGCTTTTATTTTAATACCATCCTCTACTTACCAAATGATTATATGCATTTGAAGGATTTCCATATCTTCCTTTTATATAGCTTAATCCCCAATTTATTTGTGTTTGATAATTTGTTAAATAATCAGATCCTGCTGAAGCCATTTTTCCGGCTGGCAATGCTTGTGGTATACCATAAGCTCCTGATGATCTGTTTCTTGCACTTATGTTCCATCCACTTTCTTTGTTCCATAGAGCAACTAATGAATAAAAATCGCTTTCTGACCATCCATAATCATAACATCTCTGTTTTGCATAGGCTTGATAATCTGCTTTAGTTCCAGAAACAGCAGCTGTAGATCTACCTACATTTTCACCTCTTGAAGATACAGTAACTGCTACATTTACAATTTTATTTACTGGCTCTTCTATAATTTCTTCTGAGATAAAAGTTTTTTCTAATAATATATCATCTTGATATTTAACTTTATAAGTTATTTCTTTGATACCATTTTTTCCTTCTTGAACAACTCTACTTACTTTTTCTCCATCTCCTGTTGAAATTTCTTTTGTAATTGTCTCATATGGTATTTCTTCTCTTTCTTTAATAATTGATTCTACTATTTGTTTATTATCTTTATCAACATCTAATAGTTTTGTACTTTCAATTATTTCAGTTTCTTCATTAGAAACTTCTTTTATATCATCTTTTCGAGAAATTATTATCTTTTTAGATGAATCAATATTTTCAGAAACATCTGGAGTAACAACTTCATCTTCTAAAAGATATATGTTATTTTCTTTTAAAATATCATTTACGTTAGTCTTTGATGTTATTACTGTTAGTTCTGTTCCGTCAGAGAATTCGATTGTTACACTATTTACTGATTTTGTTCCTGCAAAAGCAGCTACCCCTAATATAATCAGTAAAACGATAGTGATAAAAACAATCCTTTTAATTATCCCGAAGGATAAATTTTCTTCTGTTTTCATACATACCTCCTTAGAAATAACAACTTAATTATACTCTTTCTGTTCCATTTTGTCAAATTTTGTAGAATCTTGCAAATCCTTCCTGCCCTAGCATTTCATTTTCAAGAACATTTACTTTACCTACAGAGCTATGCGCTTTAATAAATTTTGTTTACATTATTAATATATGCTTTTCAATAATTAAATATAACTTCTTCTTGTCTTTTTTCTGCTAATATGCTATTATCCATTTAGAAGTAAATAAAAGGAGGATAATTACATGGTAATACCTATACTATCAATAGTTGCTATTTTAGTTATACTATTTATAATTTTTGTAGTAGTAATATATAATGGATTAGTTAGATTAAGAAATGATGTTAAAAATTCATGGGCTCAAATAGATGTTGAATTACAAAGAAGATTTGATTTAATTCCCAATCTTGTTGAAACTGTAAAAGGCTATGTTGATCATGAAAATTCAGTTTTAACAAAAGTAACTGAACTTAGATCTTCGTGGGGCTCTGCTAATACAATTGCTGATAAAGCTAAATTAGATAATGAATTATCTAATGCTTTGAAATCAATCTCTGTAGTAGTTGAACAATATCCTGATTTAAAAGCAAATTCAAACTTCTTAAGTCTTCAAAATGAATTATCAAATACTGAATCAAAAATTTCTATATCTAGAGCAAGCTATAATAATATAGTTGCTATATATAATACAAAATTAGAAATTTTTCCAAATAATATAATTGGTAAAATGTTAGGTTTTGTACCAGAAAATTTCTTTAAAATAGATAATGAAGAAGCAAAACAAAATGTAAAAATATCATTTTAGGAAAAGTATCTTATGACAAAAAAAGAGCGATTAACTATGTAATCGTTCTTTTTAATTTATATTTATTGTTTTTTTAACTCTTCTATAAACATTTGATTTAGCATCTGTGGATTTGCCTTTCCTTTAGTTGCCTTCATAGCCTGACCAACTAAGAATCCAATTGCTCTATCTTTTCCAGCTTTATAATCTGCAACTGATTGTGGGTTTTCTTCAATAATTTTAGTAACAACTTCTTTTATTGCTCCTTCATCTGAAATTTGAACCCATCCCTTTTCTTCTATTATCTTACTAGGTGATTTTGGATTTTCAAATAATTCATCTAATACTTTTTTACCAATATTATTACTGATAGTTCCTTTATCTATCAATAAAACAAGTTCTCCTAATTGTTCACCACTAAATGGAATTTTATCTGGTTCTTCATCTTTTTCATTTAATATTCTTGCAATATCTGACATAAGCCAGTTACTAACAGCCTTTGGATTGTTTGATTTTTCACTCGCTATCTCGAACATATCAGAATAATATTTTGATGATGTAACAAAATTTGCAGCTTTTTGAGACAATCCAAAATCTTTTAAATATCTTTCTCTTTTAAATTCTGGTAATTCAGGCAAGCTTTCTTTAATATTGTTAATGTATTCATCTGAAAGTTTGATTGCCACCAAATCAGGATCAGGAAAATATCTATAATCTTGAGCATCTTCCTTATCTCTCATTGGGAATGTTTTGCCAGATACATCATCCCATCTTAAAGTTTCTTGAGTAATTTTATTTCCTTTTTCTAATTCTTCAATTTGTCTTTCTGCTTCATAATTAATTGCCCTAACAATTGATCTAAATGAATTCATATTCTTCATTTCAGTTCTAGTTCCAAGAGGCTCTCCTCTTTTTCTAACTGAAACATTAACATCTGCTCTTAAAGAACCTTCTTGCATTTTACAATCAGAAACTTGAATATATTCAAAAATTGATTTTAGTTTTCTCATATATTTTTCAGCTTCTTCTGCACTTCTCATATCTGGCTCAGAAACCACCTCTATTAATGGAACTCCTGCTCTATTTAAATCGACAAAACTTCCTCTACCGAATTCATCATGATTTAATTTTCCAGCATCTTCTTCTATGTGAATTCTTAATATTCTGATTGTCTTTTTCTCGCCATTTTCATCTTCTATTTCTATACTTCCATGATTGCAAAGTGGCATATCAAATTGTGAAATCTGATATGATTTTGGAAGATCTGGGTAAAAATAGTTTTTTCTATCATTTTTACTATTTCTAGCTATCTCACAATTAGTAGCTAAACCAGCTTTAACAGCATATTCGACAACTTTTTCATTTAATACAGGTAGTGCCCCTGGCATTGCCATACATACAGGGCAACAATGAGTATTAGGCTCCCCTCCAAACTCAGTTGGACAAGAACAAAATATCTTTGTTTTAGTTGACAGTTCACAGTGAACCTCTAGTCCAACAATCATTTCATAATCATCTCTAATTGCCATATGTCATCCTCCTATTTTTTATGACTCTTTTTATTTTTTGAATTCTGGTTTATATTTTTCTCTAAATTTTACTTCCTGTTCAAAAGTATAAGCAACTCTTAAAATTGTTTCTTCATCAAAGTGTTTTCCAATTAGCTGAATTCCAATTGGCATTCCATCTTTATCTAAAGCTGCAGGTATATTAATTCCTGGTAATCCAGCAACATTTATTGAAACAGTACATATATCTGTTAAATACATTTCTAAAGGATTTTGTGTTTTTTCACCTTTTCTAAATGCAACCGTTGGAGATGTAGGTGTTAAGATAATGTCATAATTATCAAATACTTTTTGAAATTTATTTCTAATAACTGTTCTAACCCTTTGAGCTTTTTTATAATATGCATCATAATATCCTGAAGATAATACATATGTTCCAAGAATTATTCTTCTTTTAACTTCACTTCCAAATCCTTCTGTTCTCGAATTTATATATATTTCTCTTAAGTTATCATATTTATCACTTCTATAACCATATCTAATTCCATCAAATCTACCTAAATTTGAACTAGCTTCTGCACAAGCAATTGTATAATAAGTAGCTAAAGATATTTTACCAATATCAAGACTACATTCTTCTACAGTGGCTCCTAACTTTTTGAAGGTTTCTGCTGCATTTAAAACTTCTTTTTTTACTTCTTCATTTATTCCTTCTCCAATAAATTCTTTTGGAAGAGCAATTTTTAATCCTTTAATATCTTTAATTAATGATTTCTGGTACTCTTTTTTCTCTTTATTAACTGATGTTGAATCTTTTTCATCATGTCCTGCAATTACATTTAATAAAATAGCACAATCTTCAACATCTTTTGTAATTACTCCAATTTGATCAAGAGATGAAGCAAATGCAACAAGGCCATATCTTGAAACTAGTCCATATGTAGGTTTTAATCCAACAACTCCACAAAGTGAAGATGGCTGGCGGATTGACCCTCCTGTATCACTTCCAAGAGCCCATGGGACCATATCTGCCGCAACTGCTGCTGCACTACCTCCTGAAGATCCACCAGGGACCCTATTTAAGTCCCAAGGATTGCTTGTTGTTTTAAAATATGAATGTTCAGTTGAACTTCCCATTGCAAATTCATCCATATTTAATTTACCTAAAGAAACTAATCCTTCTTCTTTTAATTTTTTTACAACTGTAGCATCATAAGGTGATGTGAAGTTTTCTAACATTTTAGAACCACATGTTGTTCTGACTCCCTTAGTACAAATATTATCTTTAATTCCAATTGGAATTCCTGCCAACTTTGAAGTTAATTCTCCATTTATTATTTTCTCTTCCATTTCAGAAGCTTCATCTTGTACTTTATCATTTCTTGTAATAAAGGCTTGTACATCAGCTTCTTTTGCATCAATTCTTTTTAAATAACTATCTGTTATTTCTTTTGAAGTAATTTCATTTTTATCAAGCTTTTCTAATAGCTCGTGAACTGTCAATTCGTAAAGTTCCATAGTTTTTTCTCCTCTCGCAATTATAATCTATTAGTTTTCCTAGTTGATAACTTTTGGAATTCTAAACATTCCGTCATCTTGACTTGGAGCATTAGAAAGTAATTCTTCTTTATTACTTTCTTGTATTATTTCATCTTTTCTAAAAACATTATAATTTTCGTTTATACCTATTGTCTCTCCAATATTATCAGTATTAACTTGATTGATAGTATTAGCAAAATCAAGAATCTCTTCTAAGTTATTTTTGTAATCTTGAATTTCATCATCACTTAAATTTATTCTAGCAAGTTTTGCAATATGTAATACTTCTTCATCTGATATTTGCATAAAATCCGCTCCTTTCAATATTTGTAAATTATATAACTTTTCTGGCTAAAAATCAAGATAAATTGCTGATTTCAGTTTGCATAAAAAATGAACCTTCATGTTAAACATTTTTAGGTTCACTTTAGTTTTACTATTTTAATTTTCCTCTTTATCAAAAATACTTTGTTTTCCATCTGAAAGCATATTAATTTGATTTGTTCTAATTAATTTATTCTTCAAATCAATAAATAATGCTTTTGCTCTATTAGCCAATTTTATAAATTTATTTTTTATATTTCTTTCTTCTCTTAATCTTTCCTCTTCTTCGATTTCTAAGTCATTTACTAATTTAGATAATTCCATAAAGTCTAATGAATATTCTTTTAACTCAGTTTCCTTTAAATCACTTGGACTATTTACTTTTAATACTTTTATTTCTTCTTTTTTTAGTAGAACGATATATTCAGAAATATCATAAATTCTTGTTTCAATGTCTTCTATATTTAATATTTTTCTTGTTTTAGCTACATTAGGAATCTTTTTTATTCTATAATTTAAATTTTCAGATAATCCAAAAGCCTTCTTTTCATCATATTCAAATCCATCTTTAAAATTGACTCTATTAATTGCAAAAAAGTCACTACAATAAAATAGCAAGCACACTGTTTTACTGTTATCTTCAATCGTATATGCTTTAACTTTACTCATATCAAAATTTTCAACTGTTTTCTCATATTCGAAAATAGTTTCGCTATTTATAAAATTCAATTCTTTTTTAACATCCAATTTTTTTCTTTCGATTATCTCTTCCACTTTTTTCTCTCCTCTTGTGTTTTTAAAGTGAACTCATTATAGTTGTTCTTATTATCCTAAGTCAATTACATTAAAATTTCAATTAAGTAACATTTGAGGATTTTTTATAGTGTTTCGATAATTTTTTGGATTTTTTCTTTGTCAAAAATGTATTTTTTATTACAAAAATGGCATACAGTTTCAATATTTTCTTCTGATTCTATTAAATCCTCAAGTTCTTTTTTCCCTAGGGAAATTAACCCTCTTTCAAACCTTTTTGAGCTACAATTACACTTATATTTTGGAGCAATGGAATCTTGAATGCATTTTATGTTTTCATCACCTGAAATTATTTGTGCAATTTCATCTAAATTCTTATTTTCAGATAAAATTTTACTAATTGAAGGCACTTTTTTTACATTTTCTTCAAGAATTGTTACAATTTCGTCTGTAACGTCTGGCATTAGCGAGATTAAGTATCCTCCTGCTCTTTCTACTCCATCTTTGTTAACCAAGACACCAAGGGCGATTGCGCATTTTTTTTGTTCAGACTCTGCAAAATATCTTGCAAAATCTTCTGCAATTTCTCCACTAACTAATGGAACAATTCCTACATATGGTTCTTTAAGCCCAGTATCTTTAATAATGTTTAAATATCCACTATGTCCTACAGCACCGCCAACATCTATTTTTCCTTCTTCATTTGTTTCTAGTTCAATATGTGGATTTTGTATATATCCTCTGATTATAGGCCCATAATCACAAACCGCGATCATTGATCCTGCTGGACCATCTCCTTTTATTTGTACAGTTACAGTATCATCTTCATTTTTAAAATCTGCACCTATTAGAACTGTTCCTGTAAGAAGTCTTCCTAGAGTGGCAGTTGCGGTAGGGGTTAAATCGTGAATTTTTCTTGCTTCATTAACTAACTTTGTAGATTCAATTACACTAATTGCAACTTTACCATCATATGCTAAATATTTTTTTACTTTATCCATTTAATATTTCCTTTCCATCTATTGTATATGAGTTCATAGCTTTTTTATTATACCACTTTTTATGTTTTTTTCAACAAAACATTTATATATTATATAATTTATGTTATAATTTGATTGTTTATAGAAATAACAAAATGAAAGGTTTATATATGAAAAATTTAAATAAATGGAAATTAATAGTTGTTTTATTTATCATGGCTATAATCATTATGTCTATTTGTTTAGTATCTGCAAATGTAGCTAAAAGTAAGACTTCTTCAGATTCTTCAAATCAAAATTCTTTAAAAGAATTAGAAAATTCTGAAATTGCTAAACAAAAAATTCAAACTATAAAAGCTAGAAATTATCAAGGTGAAGCTGAAGAAGAAGAAGTTTCTATTGAAGATTTCAATGAAGAAGAAATTAAAACTGAAAATTTAGATACTAAACCTGCTCAAACTAACTCCCCTTCACCTGCAGTAAAAAATGTAAATCCTTATTACATAAAAATTAATAATTCTGCAAATGTAGTTACTATTTATTCAAAAGATTCTGAAGGAAATTACACCATTCCAGTAAAAGCAATGGTTTGTTCTACAGGTAGAGCGACACCAAATTCTGGTAGATATCAAACAGGATATAAAGCTCGTTGGATTCGACTATTCGGAGGAGTTCACGGTCAATATAGTACAAAAATTGTAGGTAATATTTTATTTCATTCAGTTCCATATTTAAGATATGGAGATCCTGCTTCATTAGAATATTGGGAATTTGACAAATTAGGAACAAGTTGCTCAATGGGATGTGTTAGGCTTTGTGTAGCAGATGCTAAATGGATTTATGATAATATTGGAAGTGGTACTATTGTTGAATTTTATTCAGCTTCAGATCCTGGGCCTCTTGGAAAACCTGGTATGCAGAAAATATCATCAAACTTAGAAAATCGTGATTGGGATCCTACAGATCCAGATCAAAACAGCCCATGGAAAAATTCTGAAAACTCCTCAGACATAAACTCATTCTCAAAAGATGAAACAAGTGAAGGACAAGTATCAGATGATTCTTCATCAGTGGAAAATACAAATACTGATAATTCTTTATCACCTACTGAAAGCTCATCTCCAAATGAAAGCTCATCTGCTAATACTAAAACTAGTCCTAATATAAATGATGATGTTTCGCCATCTTCAAACCAAGAGCCAGTATCTTCACCTTCGATGTCACCAACACCATCGGCAACGCCATCTTTAACGCCATCAGTAACACCAACAGCATCTCCTTCATCATCTCCATCATCATTGCCATCATCATCAACACCACCAGTATCACCATCACCATCATCATCGTCTTCGCCTTCAGCAATGCCAGCATCTTCGCCTTCGACAAATATTGAAACAGAGCAGCCTTAATATAAGACACTATTTATTGATATTTATATAAAAATAAAAAATGGAGGAATAAATATGACTTGTAAAAATTGTGGAAAAGAAATTGATAATAACTCAAAATTTTGTCCTTATTGTGGTTCAAAAAATCAGCAAGAAAATGAATATTTTAATGAAGTAGATAATGTAGATTCTATTTTATCTGGGCCAGCAAGTGTTCCATCTAATGCAGAAAATAGTAGTACTTCAAATAATAATTCTAACACTAATTCTAGTAGTACAAAGTTAAGCACTGGAGCAATTGTAGCAATTGTAATTGGGAGTGTAATTGCATTTTTATTGATTTTTGTTTTACCAATCGTTTTGTTGATTGGCTGTGGTGCACATCTTACAAAAGGTGCAACAAACCGAGTTTTATCAGAAGCAGAATCGATAAAAACTCAGATAGTTAACTTTGAAAGGGAAGACTATAACTATGAAATTGAACAATATATAGATAATTCAGTTAATGGTTCAGATGTATCTTCATTAATATCTAAAATCATTGATTCAAATCTATCTAATATTGGAAATAAAGGTAGATTTATCAGTATAGAAGTAAAAAATATTTCTGGTTTTTCTTTAGATGATGAATTAGAAGAAGCTTGTAAGGCTGCTAATGTTAATGTAAATAAAAAAGCTAATAATGATTCAAAAAAAGTAAATTCTGCAATTGAAATATTTAGAACATTAAAATCAAAAATTAAATCTTCTGAAAAATATAAAGTTACAGCAGAATATAATGATGATGGGTATATATACAATATTATTATAGAAGAATTATAGATTAAACTTTTTCAAAAACAAAAATATAAGAAGGGGCGGAATAAATTATTCTGCCCTTTCTATATTTTTTCTAATAAATTCTTCTATTTTATCAAAAGGAATAATCTCTTTTTGATCATATAAATCACAATGACTAGCACCTTCTATTGATAGAAATTCTTTATTACCAGCATATTTGCTGTCCTTAATCATATTTTCATAAGCATCTTTTCCAAAATAATATGAATGTGCTTTTTCTCCATGAATTATCAATACTGCACTTCTTATTTCTCTTGAATAATATAATAATCGTGTATTCAAAAGTGATGTTCCCGCAGTTATATTCCAGCCGCCATTTGAGTTCAAACTTCTTTTATGATACCCCCTAGGCGTTTTATAATATGCATAATAATCTTTTACAAACTGCATAGCATCTTCAGGTAGTGGGTCTATTACGCCTCCACCTAATTTAAATTCTTTATTTTTAAAATCCAATGTTCTTTGGTTGTTTATTGCTACTCTTTTATTATATCTTGCTTCCTCACTATCTTCCTCATCAAAATATCCATTTCCTGAAACTCTTGACATATCATACATCGTAGAAACAATTGTTGCTTTTATTCTTGTATCTATACATGCTGTTTGAAGGGCCATTCCACCCCAGCCACATATACCAATTATAGAAATCTTTTCACTATCAACATTTTCTAAATTTGAAAGGAAATCAATCGCAGATTGAAAATCTTCAACATTTATATCTGGAGAATTCATATATCTTACTTCTCCCCCAGACTCCCCTGTAAATGATGGATCAAATGCAATTGACAAAAATCCTCTTTTGGCCATTTCTTGAGCATATAATCCGCTAGACTGTTCTTTAACAGCTCCAAATGGCCCACATACTGCTATTGCAGGAAGCAATCCTTTATAATCTTTTGGTTCATACATATCAGCTACTAGTGTAATTCCAAAGTGATTTTTAAATGTTACTTTTTTATGATTTACATTTTCACTTTTGGGAAACACTTTATCCCATTCTAAAGTATAATTTGTTTTTTCCATTATTATATACCTCCTTGACTTTTTTTACTTTTATATTAATACTACTTTTCATTTTTTAATCTATGCTTAGGATTAAAGTTACATCTCCAGAACCTAATACATCCTTTAATTCTTCTGTTGTCACATTTTGAACTTTGCCAAGCTTTGTATAACTCCATGAGTTTGAATTATAAAACAATGAAATTTGATTCCCTTGATATAACACTATATCTCCAGCTGATGTAGTCATTTTTGTATCATTTCTTGGCAAATTTATTCCTAGATCTCCAACTTTTTCAAATCCTCCATACTCTTTTGCATCAACTGAAATATCGCCATTTTTTAGTATTTTGACTAAACTTTTGGTGGCCTCATTTTCTTCCAGCTTTACTTCTAAAACTTCGTTATTAACCTTAATTTTTATCATATCTGTATTATCCTCCTGATTTTGGACTTTATCCTCATGGATTTCTTTACTCTTTTCTGAGTTTTCTGGAATTTGATTTTGCGTCGATTCAGTTGTATTATTTGAATTGTTTAAAAAAAAAGCAACAAGTATTACAATTACTATAATTGCTCCAATAGCACATATAACTAGCTTTTTATTCATTTTCCACCTCCTTTTTATTACCACAAAAATGGAATTAATCTATATTTAACTTTTTTCTTGTACTCCGAATAACCTTTTAAATCTTGTTCTAATATTTTTTCTTCATTTATTATTCTTATTCTTATGATAAAAGGATAAACTAAAAAAATCAAAAAAGAAATAATTGAGCCTAAAATTAGAGGCATTGTTAAAAACAATAAAATAGTTATCGCATACATTGGATGTCTTACTATTGAATATAAACCTGTATCAATTACTTTTTGGTTATCTTGCACTTCAATAGTTCGAGATAAATACATATTTTCTCTCAAAACTTCTGCATATAATATATATGCAAGTACAAATAAAATTGCTGATATAATTACAACAATATTAGGTATTTCTGTCCATTTATTTCTAAAGTTTAATCCAGCAATGATAAAACCTGTCAAAAACATTATTCCACTTAATATCAAAACTAGTTTTTGTTCTTTTTCTTTTTCTTTGGAGTTTAGCCTTTTTTTCAATAATTCTGGATTTTTGAACATCAAAACAATTCCCGCAACAAACATTGGAATAAATAGCAATCCCATAAATAGCCACCCATTCCAGTATTCAAAAGAGTTTGCAGGAATAAATATTAAAGATCCTATAATTAATACTCCTAATATATATTTTATTATTGCATGTAAAAACAATTTTATATTCATACTTTCACCTACATTTTTTTATTCTTTTATATATTTTTGGTCATTTTCATTATTTTCTTCTAAACTGTATCTTTCAACTTTCATGTGTAAATCATATTTATTTCTCAAAGTTATTATTTTGTTCATTGTTTCTGATTTGTGATGTTCGTTTAACGCCTCTTGATCTGACCAACTATCTATTAATAAAATCGTTTCACTATCGTTTAATGGACAAAAGTATTCATATCTTAGATTTCCGTTTTTGTTTCTAATTTCATCTACTATTCCTGATGATGTCATTTCTTCTGCAAATTGTTTGGCTGAACCGTTTGTTCCAGTATAATAAATATTTATAGTAAAAGCCATTAATGTTCCTCCTTTATTGTTTTATTTTCTTTTCTTCTATTGTTTTTCTTTCGCTACTTAATAGTTTGTATTTGGTCTTTAATTATGTTTTATTGTATCATAATGTCGCTGGTGTTGCTATATTTCTTTATATATTTTTTCTCTTTGTTTTTTATGTTTTGACCTTCGGGTTATGAGCAACGGTTGACGGCTTTTTGTACCTTTGTGAAAATTGGAGTTTTTGTTGGTATTTCAGTATATTTATTGATTTTGGCTTTAAGAACATTTGTGCATTTTTAGGGCATTTTTTGAGGGTTTATTACCCAATTTTTTCCCAATAGGTAATGTACGTGTGTTCGTATTGAAATTTTGTATTTGCTGAATTTTTGAAAAGCAATTTTTGCTATTAAAATTTTAATTTTTATGGAGGTTTTTGTTATGAATAATTTTAGAGAAGTTAATGAGGATATTTTGAAGGAATGGTTAATGTTTAGAGAGGATGATTTGGCATCATTAAAATGTAATGAAGATAGAAAGCATTTTGTTTATTTTGATGAGATTTCTGCAAATATTTTAAGGAATGTTCCTAAGGAAAATAAAAAATATGTGCAGAAACAATTAAGTAAATTGGATGAAAATTTTATGGATTATATTTTTTATTGGAATGAGAAGTATTATAGGAATGGGTTTGTGGATGGAGTGCAATTGATTGGTGGATGTATGGAAAAATAATTATATTAATATCGGAGGGTTTAGATATGGAAATAAATAAAGAATTTGTTGAAAATTTAATAAAACAATGGATTAATTTTAGAGATAATGAGTTTGATAGATTTAAAAATATGAAATGTAGTGAAAAGTTAGATTTTGATTCATTTAATGATAAAATTTTAAGATATGTTGCTGGACAAGATTATAAGTATGTTGCTAGCGAATGCGAAAAATTTTATAATCACATTAAGGATTTTTCATCTTTTTATAATGAAAAATATTATCAAGCAGGTTTTGCAGATTGTTTAAATTTAGTTATTATGAGTCTTGGTGGAACTGGAATTAATAAATAATTCTAAATGTAAAAAGTGTGAGATATACATTTCGTATGTTTCACACTTTTTAGAATTAGTAATATTTGTTTAGTTAATATACTATTATATTTGCATTATCTTTAAATAGTCCTTTGATATTAAAACAAATATTAATTATTTTTTAGATTAAATCATTTATATCATCTATTTTGTTATTTTCATCATAATCATTTAAAATGTCATCTATTAAAAAACTTTCAAATTTATGGTTTTTCCATTTTTTCCTATTTTCTTGTTCTCTTTTATATACTATACATTTTTTACATTTAGAAATACTTAATATATTATTTCTGTGATTTTTATAGTGTTTATATTTAATAATACTATCATCTGAATTTATTTGTACTTGAAGAGCAGAATCAGTACAATACCCTGTTTTAGGATGATATTTTTCTGTAAAACAAAAATATTTATAATCATGCCTCTTCTTTAATTCATCATAATATTTTTTCTTTAAATATAATGTTCCTGAGCATCCACTTCTATACCATCTGCCTTCATTATTATTAACCAATACAATTTTCTCATTATTAGGATTAATCCAAGAAGATGAAAATTTGTCATAATGCAAATTAAACTCTTTAATTATTATTGTAGGTGGTAAGTTAAAATCTGTTGATACATATAAATCACTTAAATCACTAGAGCTATATAGACTCGTTGATAATGTGTATTCTGTATCTTTGTAATCATCTAGATTCCCTCTGTATTTTTTAGTCTCTATAGTATATTCTCTATCAACACTGCTAACATTAATTAGATTGTACTCTTCATCAATTGCTAAATTAATTACATATGTATCTATCCAGCTATTGCCATATTTATCATTAGACTTTTCATCTAATCTTATATTACCGTAAATCATGTAATAATCTTCATTTTCATATGTAATGGGCTTTATTAACCTTTTAATATTTTCCAAGCTTAATTCGCTATCTTTTACCCATTTTATGTTCTTTTTTTCTGGCAAAATTATTTTTTTTAGAATTTTATTGTCTAAATTTTCTATACTCGTACTAAAAACAGCTATTGGATAATATATATCTGCTTTTTCTCTGTACTTATCATACCAATTAAATTGATATCCTTTATAATCTCCATATACTTCAAATTCATTTGTATAATAATTGCAAGTAATTGATCCATTAATATATGAAAAAGATAAATCTAATGCCTTATAAACAATTCCTTTTTCAATTTCTTCATAAGCATAAATATTTTCTAGTTCTTTTATTTTAATTCCGTACTTCTTTAGATATTTTTTAAATATTTTTTGCCATGCTAAATATATATCTTTATCATTTATTAATTTTTCATTTATATTATATTTCCTATCAATAAAACATTCTTTAAAATATGCACTATGGCAACTATCATCATCGAGGCATTTAAAGTTTTTATTAATAAAATGATTTACTTTTATTACATTCTTTTTGTCTTCTTTTATAAATTTTGTGTGAAATGTAATTAGAGAACTATAAGAATCAAATCCAAAAAAATCATAATCGTACTTAAATGAAAAGAATACGTTTTTTAAAAACTTAGAAATATTGTTATCTTTTCTTTTATCTGTATCTTTAAGTAAATCTATTTTATGAAACTTCTCAAAATTTTCTTCTCCATATAAATAATTGCTAATATAAAATAGATTTTTTATATTACATTGTTTTTCATCATTAATTCTATTAAAAAAATTTCTAATAACTTTATTATTTTTTTTCATAGATCCTAATACGTGTATTATCATTTCTTGCATATATTCATCACTAATTTCATCATATATAGGAATTAATATATTTATATATTTAGGATAAATATTTGTAATTTCGTATACTAATTTTTTTGACAATGCTCTAATAATAGCATTTACTGATGCTGAGCACCAAACACCATACCAAAATTTTTCTTCTATATAATTATCATCATAATTAAATTTACTAATCGTTTGGACATATCTTTTTAATTTATTCTTTATCTTTGTAACATCATATCTATCTAAATCTAACTGTGTATTTATATATATTTGTTTTAACTTAGTATTTAAAAAATTTTTACAATTAAATGGATTATTTTCATTTCCACCTGCAGTTACCAATAATTTCTTTATATGAATATTAGGTTTAAGATTCTTTTGAATCTTCTTTATATTTATATCATTTAAAATTGTTTCATTAAAAATATCTATATCTAAATAATTATTTAACTCTGTTTCTTTTATTATTTTTATAGCAGTTTCTATATCATTTTCATATTTTTCAAATAACATTAATATTATTTTATCTTGAATACTATAAAACACTTTAATCATTTCATTTATATTGTCTTTTACTTCTCTAATGGATAAGTCTTTTATCTTCTCCATCAAAAATCTCGCTATTAAATAGTCTGTTAGCGTTTCATTAATAAAATACATATAAATATCATCATTATATTCATATGTTCCTATAAAGTTATTTGTTTTCATTTTATTTATGTATTTCTCAACATCAGTTGTTATACTATTTAGCTCTGATACCTTTATTTCTTTAGTTTTATTTTCAAACATACTCCCGACTATATCTTTTGTTACATTCCAATCAGATTTAGATAAAACTTTTTTTATAAATTGTTCATATATATATGTTCCTTTAGTTATCGGTTTTAATCTTTTATTTGTTAATTGATTTTCGCTGATTGTTTTTATTATTAGCTTTAAATGTAATGGATTATTATCGTATAATAGTTTATCATATATAGATAAATCTAAATTATATTTTTCAGCTATTTTTTCTAATGCATAATCCGGATCTACACCAGTAAAAACTTCTTCTTCATCAACTATTTTTTTTATCTTTTCGAGTTCTGATAAATTCATTGAAAAATCTCTGTATGAAATTATTATTCGTAAATTTTGATTATTTTTGTTATCATTAATAAATGATATTACTTCTTCTCTCAATGTTTTATCCATCTCATTTATTGCATCAATTATTAAATAAAATCTATCATTTTCTATTATTTTTTTTATTTGACTATATATAATAGTTTCTATATTCTCACAATATTTTCCATATATACATAAATAATTAAATCTTTCTTTTATTTCTTCTGAAAATTCATATAAGAATTGACTTTTGCCTATCCCGCCAGGACCACTTATAAAAAAAACTTTATTAAATTTCAGTGCATTAATAACATCACTATAAGATGTATAATATTTCTCTCTATATAGCTCTAAATCAGAATAATACTTTTCTAGTTCTTCTAATTTATCATGTTCTATTTTCATATTATAATTATACTTTTTTATAATTTCATTAATTTTATTTATAATTTCGCTTTGTTTAATCTGATCCTTTGTTAATTCTTTTCCCACATATCTATTTACTTCTCTTTCTAACGGTAATTCTCCTAATATATAAGAAAATAGCCTTTTATTATCCCATTCGTAATGTTCTTTTACAATATCTTTTATTATATTTCTTTTCTGAATTTCATTAAATTCTTCTATTTTCAATTTTATTATCCACTCCTACAATAATTTTTTCTTTTACATTAATGTAAATTTAAAAGCAAAATAATCCTGTAATTTTAATTACTCTCATACTTTGCTTTTCTTTTGTAACCTTATTCTAAATATTCTTTTAATCCATCAACTATTTTATAAACCTTAGTCATTGGATTCCTTTGTGATGCATGTCCATCTTTATTTAGTTCTTCCATATGTTCGCAATTTTTTATTGCTATATGTAACTTTCCCTCACTTGTAACCTTATCAAATATATTTGTATCGTTTTTAGTATAATCACCTAAACCTTCTTTCTGAAATTCTTTGCTAAGTTCTTGTAAAACATCGTCTTTTGAAACATATCTATTTACTTTCTTAAAATGTGCTAATAACCAAAGTTCAAAGTTTGGATTAGACCAAGCCACATTATAGTTACAGTTTTCAATCGCTGAATCAAATTGTTCATCGTTATAATCATCTTTATCGAATACTACCCAAACTTGTCCATATACCTTATTTGCATGGTTAACTGTTTTTTGAGTGTATTTTACTAAAGATGTAGTATTCATTCCTGTACCTTTAACATCAATATTAGGAATCAAAACATCTACCTTATTTCCATACTTTCCATTAATTTTTCTTTTTAATCCATTAAAATAGTTAGGTTCTGTTTTCTTTCCTTCACATACAATTAAGTAATTGGCTGGTGCTTGCCTTTTACTTTTTAATCTGTCTTTCCTTGAAATGTTATTGTTTTTCATAATCTATTTCAAATTCTTCCAATACTGGAATAGCACCATATCTTCCAGTTAAATAATCTTTATTGTATGTTGCATCATTTCTTACTTTTTTCCCTGCATTCTTGTCATCTTCTAATATATAATCTGATAATGCATATATTTCTGAAATACCATCCTTATCTTTTTCTGCAAACCAAATTTCATCTCTTCTAAATGTTTCTTTATTTAAATTTACTGTATCATGTGTTGAATATATTAACTGACCATTACCTTTATTTGTATCACTATTGTGGAATAAATTAATAATATATCTTGTTAATAGAGGATGTAATTTTGCATCTAATTCATCAACAAATAATACCATACCATTTTTTAATGCATCCATAAAGAAATCAAATAAATGGAACATTTTTCTAGTACCATTAGATTCCAAATAAAAAGGTAATGCTTTCAATTCTTGATTTTCTCCCTTATGAATTACTTCAATATTTACAACACCATTGTTATTCTTTACTGCTTCAATGGAATCTGGAATAACTTTTATATCTATAATTCCAGAATCAAATGTGTTTATAAATTTTAATAATTCTTTTTTGTAGTTTTCATCGCTTAATATTTTTAATGAAACTCTATTATTAATAGCACTTTCAAAATGAGGATTTCCTAAATCTAAATAAGTACTATTTACAAACCAATTATACACATTACTAAAATCTTCATTATCTTTATTCATTTTGCTGTATAAATTTAAAAAAAGTGTCTGTGGAGCTATTCTAGCCAATTTTGAAATTTTATTATCCTGTGTCATTTTAATTTCATCTTTTCCTCTTTCAAAAATTAGATAAAATTTATTAGTTCTTTTTTCATATAACCATTCTGAAATAATGTTATCTTGTATTAATTCAAAACCATATTTATATACCTTATTATTTTTTGCAAGTATTTCAACTTCAAATGCCATTGGATTATCATTAATCATAAAGCTATATACATTTTTTTCTTCAAAAAATGGATCTTTTTTTGAATCGTCATTTACTAGTATTCTGTTTTTCATATATTCAAATGCATGCAATACATTAGTTTTACCACTAGCATTAGCTCCATAAATTGCAGAAACTTTTAATATATCTCCATTATTTGTTTTAGCTACGTTATATTCGTGTTCTTTTAATGATGTTGCTTCCATATCTAAACAATTTTCATTTTTAAAAGATTTGAAATTTTTAAAACTAAATCTTATTAACATTTTAAAATCCTCCTTTACTTTATATATTATATGCTAAAATTTAAAAAATATCAATATTTTTGAGAAATTTTCTCAAATCTTATTGATATTTAAAAAAATAAATATACTTTAAGTAATTCTACGCATTTATTAATAGCTAAGCGTGTGTTACTTTAATTGTTGTCTACATAATAACACCCATCCTGCTTCTGTTACAAATTTCTTATATTAACATACCGTTCGACATTTTTCTTACATTTCTGCCATATATGTTTAACAGTTCTTAAAGATTTATTAATTGCATTGCTATTTCTTCTTGTGTTGTTGCTGGATTTACTTTTAATATATTTATTATTGATTGTTATTCTAAAGTGCAATTTTTGCACTTTAGAATACAAAAAATTGCACTTTGATTTTGTCTATTTACTTTTTATGTATACACACAATTTTGATAATTATTTTGATTAAAACTATTTTGCTGTCATTCTATATTTAATAATACCTGTATCTTGTTCATTAAAATCTTTCTTCATTTCTCCTATTATTTTCTTTTCACATTCTGGAGACCAATAGATTTTTAAATTGTCTCTTGCTCTTGTAATTGCTGTATAAAAAATATTATGAGATATTAATTCTTCAGTTTCTTTTGTTATAATTATTTTTACCGAACTATACTCTAAGCCTTGAGATTTATGTATTGAAACAGCATATGCAACTACAAATGGTACAACAGAATCACTTATAGTTTCATCTTCATCAGAATCAACAAATTTATTTACTTTAAATCGTATAATAGATTTTTTATTTTCTGACATTCCCAGTAATTCAAAATCATATCCAAAAGCATCAAATTCATTAATTACTTTATCTATTTCTATTGTAAACCATATTTTATTATCTTCTTTTTTTATCTCCAGTATTTTTCCCTTTAAATTATTATATAGTATTCTTGAAAATTTACTAAATTCATTAAATAAAATCGGATCACCAACTTTATATGTACCAATTCCCCATTCAATTGATGGATTTGGATTTGAATTTTGTAAAAATCTATTGATATTATTTATACCATATAAGCCATCATAATTTAAACACAAAATAATTTCATCATTGCATTCTCTATTAAGTATACTTTCATTTAATCGTGTTGTATATTCATATTTAGTTAAATATTCTAATATATCATCTTCACAATTTCTTACCTTATCCCAAATTTCTTGTAAATGTTCATTTCTACTTCTATAAGCTTTTGTCAATTCATGAACAGCACATTTGGGCATTACACTTTTAGCAATTTTAAACCAATTTCCAAATGTTATTGAATCAATTTGATATATATCTCCAACTAAAACTAATAGTTTTGTATTTAGAATATTTAACAGTTTTTTCATATCTATATTACTAACAGTACTGCATTCATCAATAACTACTAAACCGTATTCTTTCCATAATGAAGCATCATTTAAAAATTTTGCAATTGTTTGAAAATCATTATTTTGTGCATTATTAACTTTCATTTTCAAGTTTTCAACTGCTGGATGTGTATTAGCTAAAAACAATTTATTCTGTTGATTCCAAAAATTAGATATATGATTTATTAAGGTAGTTTTTCCAGTTCCTGCAGCACCATAAATCATTGATACTTTTGAATTTTCAAACATACTTTTTAATATATTTTTCTTTTCTTCACAATCCACTAATGTAGCATAAATATCATTTTCCAGCCACGAATTAACAGAATTCTTATATTCTTTTATTCCTCCAGCATTAGACATTTCTTGTAATTTTTTTAATATTTGCAAAGTATCGTTTTCATAACCTTTAATATACACATAATCCTTCTCTATTACTAATCTTCTAAAATAATGTATATCAATAAACTTTTTATTTATACTATTTACTAATTTAGGTACTTCTTCTTTATTATTAATTTCTTCCATTGGAGTATATAATTTTCCATTTTTTTCAGTATTATTCTGGATATATCTATAAAATAATTCATCTTCCCTATTATTTAAATCAATACACTCAAACAAATCACCACCTTTAGGATTGTGTCTATATAGTGATGATATTAATGGCAATTCATCAAATGGAATAGCTTTATTTTCTAAACATAACATACATAACTTTTCGTTTTTGTCTGCTGCATATTGCAATTTTATTATTTTATTATTCATTGTATGTAAAATATATCTAATAATATTTGAACCTGCTTTATTAAAATTAACAATACTCCTGCATTCATCAATTAATTCAAAAATACTTTGGCTTCTTGTCCTTGAACGTATATCATATTTTATTCTAAAATAATATGCTCCATCCATAGTAACTAAATCTAATAGTGTATGTCCAGACTCAGTTAAATATTTCATTAATTCTCTATATTCTGTTTGTCCACTTTGAACTTTAAGTCGTTTAGAAAAAATCTTTCCAAGATTATTTATTTCACATGGTCTTATTGAAACCATCCAATTAGTAAGAATTTTTACATCAATTCTATTATTAAAAATCTCTACCTTACGATTTACATATGAAAGCTTTATAGCATAATTGGGGATTATTTCAACCTTTGAAAAAACTGTAATTCTATCAAACTTGTTAATTGTGTCTGTTGCTGTTGATAAAGTTAATTCATAATAAATCTTTGAATTAATAAAAATAGGTTTTACTTTTTGAACATAATATCTTCCATCAATAAACTTATCTTGTATATCTAATTTTACACTTTCAACCTGATTTACAATTTTTTCATAATATTGCATCAAATCTTTATCTTGATTAATAGGAAATTTTGCTATATTTCTTAAAATTTCAATATTGTAATAATCTTTCATTAAAGTCTTTATTTTTATTAAATAAGCATAATATTTTAGCATTAATCTTTCAGCACTGTCATCATTAGTAATATAATGTGATTCAGAAATTTGTAAGAAATTATGAAAATCATTCAAAAACTTAGTTCCTTTTCTTGCTGCTATATGTTTCTCCGCTTGTTTAAAATTATCTTGATTTATCTCTGACTCTTTTCCTTGATCAATAAAATAAATCTTTAAATCAACATGTTCTACTAATTTCCTTAACTGTGCTAAAATATTTTGTGATAAAAAACCTCTATCATCAGCCGAAATGCTATCAATATTGGTACATATTATATTATCTAAAGTAATAATTCTACTATCTATTGTTGGTGTATTAATCATTTTTCTCCCCTTCTAAGTAAAAAAGAATGAAATATCAAACAATTTATTTTAATATTTCATTCTTCTTTTGTTACTTGTTAAAAACTTTATTAAATTCTTTTTTTATCTTTAAAGCATTCTCACAAAACCACTTAAATGCTTCCTCCCATTCTTCTTGTTCTTCTACATTGCATTTCTTACTAGCTTTTATTCTACAAGCCTTTTTGTTATCTAACCTTTGCCATTTATATTTCAATCCTGTTTTTTCCTCTATAATATCTTTATTATTATAGAAAGTATCATATATGTTTTTATTATTATCAATATAAACTTCTATTCCAATTTCATTCCTTTGTGTAGCACAAGTCAATGAGATATGATATTCAGAACTCCCCATAGGTAAGTCATACCAATGCTGTGGTAATGCTTTTCTCTTATTAAATTCTTTTGAATATTTTTCATCACTTGCACCATATTCTGCAAATGCTTGCCAAAATTCTCCTTGTAGCTTTTGAGCTTTTCCTAATCCACTACTTGCTTTTTGTGTTTTTCCCCAATCATTTGGCTTAGAAACAACATTAAATTTAGGAGCAGGCATAGAATCTCCTATTTTCCATAATTCTATTTCTAACAAAAAGAATCCTACTTCTTCATCTGTATGTGCATTTAACCATTCTATTGCTTGTCTATGTTCATCTCTAGCTCTTTTTACTATCCATATAACTGTTTTTGCATCTTTTCCAGAAGCATATGTAATTATTTTTCCTAGATGGTCGTGATTAGAATCTTCAAGTTGATTTTCTATAACAACTTTTCTATCTGTTCCTTCTTCTTTACCATAGATATCGACACTATATTTTCCAACAGCAGACTCTCTCTCCTCTAATATTATATCAATTCCTACCGTATTACTAAGTTCTTTTAAATTTTCTTCTTTGCTTAACCATACTGAGAAGTCATACTCTTCATTCGCCCATATATCTCTCAAATTTACTTTTTCAAGTTTTCCTAATTTATTCATAATTATTATTGCCTCCGTAATATTTTTTTGAAAATATTAAATTTTGATTAAAAATAAAACCTTTATGCTAATTCTTTCGCATTCTCATTTATGCTTTCTATATCTTTCCTTATTTCCATAAATGTACTATATTTATCTTCAAATAGTTCTCCAACTTCCCCTACAGCTCTAAATGGATCTTCTGTTAATGCAATCATATCAATTGTTCCATTCTTTATAACATAATCAATTAATAATTTAACAAATTGAATTTGTCTCATGTTTAATTGGTTCTCATTTATATATTTTGAAAAGATTTCACTTGCTGTCGCTGGATCTAATCCAACAATATTTCTGACGACTTCTACTACATTTTTATCTCCATAGGCATTTTCGAATTCTTTGTTAGTACCAAGTTCTTCAAATAGTATTCTTTCTAAATCTTTCTTTTCTACTTCATTTATTTTTTCATTATGTCTTATTTTCCAAACAATTATATTATCAAGATTACTATTGAAATATTTGCTTACCTTTTTCTTATAGTTAGTAAAGTCATTTCCACTACTCAAATACACATACTCTTCGCTTACTTCCATTAACGTATCTTCAAAATCTGAATATACTGGTGGTCTCATATATGGATCTATGTACTGGATTAAATTTCTTAATTCTTCTCTTACTTTTTCAATATCAAAGAAACTTGCTCTACTTAAATAGTCTGTTTCAGCTACCTTTATAATTAAATCTTGCTTTTCTACTACTTTTGGAACTGTTCCTAATTTTTCAAGTTCAGCTACCAAACTAGAAATATTTTCTTCTATTCTATTTGTTTTTTGATTATTTATTCTTTTTACCTGTAATCCATATAATAAATTATCAAACTTCTTTGCATCTTCATTTTCTTCTGATGCAAGTAAAATAGGTGTAATATTTTCTTTTATATTTGTGCTATCCAATATAGATAAATAATTCCAATTTTCTTTCTTAGAAAATTGATCAATATAATATAGTTTTGCTTTTACCATAAAGCTATCTTTATTAAGCTTATCAATTTCTTCAATAAATTCATTAATTAAAGATTCTCTATATTGTTTAAATTCTTCTTGTGCTTGGTATTTCATATGTTGTAATTCTACAATCAAGTCAACTTTATAATTAAATATTTTTTCTGTAAGACTAACTTGAGATGATGTTTCTATTCCCTTTGCATTTACAGAAAAGAAATCAAAATTCTTACAATAATCAAAAATATAGAACTCTTTTTTGTCTTGTCCTATTCCAAATAAATCTTTGCAAAGTCTTGTTCCTCTTCCTATCATTTGCCAGAATTTAATCTTAGATTTTACTGGTTTAAAAAATACTAAATTTACTACTTCTGGAACATCTACTCCTGTATCAAGCATATCAACTGATATTGCTATTTGAGGAAAATCATCTTTCTTTGAAAAGTCATCTATTATAGTATCATTATATTTAACCTGGTTATCTATTAATTTTGCAAATTCTCCTTTGTATGATGGATATAATTCATTAAATACATCTTCTATTTTTTGTGCATGTCTGTGGTTTTTAGCAAATATAATTGTTTTTCCTAGCTTATCTCCACCCTCAACTTTTATTCCTTTTTCCATTAGTAATTCTATAAGTTTCTTAATAGTATCTCTATTAAATAACCAGCTATTTATTGCAGATGCATTTATTTCTTCAGGTGCTTCATCCTCTTCAAACAAGTTCTCATATTCTTCTTTTTCTTCATCGGACAATTCATCATATTTAATTCCTCTATCCATAAAATCTGTACTTGTAGATATAGAATGATATTCTACTAAATATCCGTCTTTTACAGCTTGTTCGTATTCATAAGCATATGTAGGAACATTATTTTCTATTTCAAAAAATCTGTATGTATTTCTATCCACATCACTTCTTGGAGTTGCTGTAAGTCCTACAACTAAGCCATCAAAGTATTCAAATATTGCTTGATATCTGTTATATATACTTCTATGTGCTTCATCAACAATTATTAAATCAAAATGTCCAGGAGTAAATAATTTATTTCCAGTTTTAGATTTCATGTCATCAATTGCATTCATCATAGTTTGATATGTTGAGAATACAATTCTAGATTCTTCTGGATTATCCTTTGAGCTTAATAAATTACAGCCTGACATATTAGGTAATAATTTATTAAAGTTATTTTTTGCTTGTTTTACAAGTACTGTTCTATCTGCTAAGAATAATATATTTTTAGCCCAATTTTGTTCTGTTAATATTTTAGCTATTGATATTGCTGTTCTTGTTTTTCCTGTACCAGTAGCCATAACAAGAAGTGCTTTTCTATGACCTTCTTCAAAAGTTTCACATACACTTTTTATAGCTTCTAATTGATACTCTCTTCCTGCAATATTTGGATCTATATAAACATGCTCTAAACTTTGTTTATTTTTTCTTCTATCTATAAGTAACTGTAATTCATCTTGCGTATAGAAACCACTAACTCTTCTAGGTGCATATTCTTTATCATCCCACATATATATTTCATATCCATTTGTGTAATATATAACTGGTCTTTGATGATGTTCTGCTTCAATACAGTCAGCATATAGTTTAGCTTGATTTTGTCCCACTCTTGCATCTACACTTGTTTTCTTAGCTTCTACAACTGCAAGAGGTAATCCATTTTCTCCAAATAATACATAATCAACATATCCTGTTCCTTCATTATTTGGCATTCCTGAAACAGGCAGTTCTGCTGTCATGTTTGCATCAAAATTCCATCCAGCAAGCTTCAATTCTAAATCTATATATCTCTTTCTTGTTTCTGCTTCTGATATATTTTCTACTTTAAAGTCATAGACATTTTTCTTGTTCTCTCTATTTTCAGTTATTTGCTTTCTTAATTCATTGTTTTCTCTTATTGCTTCTTCTAATTTCTTATCTCTTTTGCTTAATTCTTCATATAAATTTTCTTTTTCTTTAACAGCTAAAATATTAGCATTTTCCTTTGGTAAAATACTTTCGTCAAACTTTAATTCTTGGTAGTCTTGTCCATAGCAATAAGATACCCATTGCATAAAATTAAATAGATATCTTAAAGACATTACTGCCTCTTGTCTTGTAATTTTTCTGTTATTATGAACAGCAAAATTCCCAAGTTTTATAATGTATTTAATTTGTGGAAATAGTTTTGCATCTAATATATTTCTAAATGAAATTTCATGTATTAATGTTGATATGTTATCTTGATATGGCATTTTTAAATCCATATCATTGGCATATAACCATTTTACTGCAAGTTCTAATGCTCTTCTACTTAATATACTACATGTTACTGTATTTAATCCTATTCCATTTTCTGCTTCTATTGAAGCATCTGCAAAACTTCTAAATATTCCTGTTTGTTTCAAAAAATCAAAGTTTGACATGTTTTACTCCTTATTTTTATCTATAATATCTAAAAGACCATTTAGTTCGTTTTCCAGTCCAATAATGTATTCTTTTTCATTATTACTTTTAAACTGTGCTCCTAAAGCTCTTGAATTAAATGCATTTATTACATCTCTTTGTTCATTTTCAAATTTTACTATCTTAACGCTTTTTATTCCATCTTCAATATTATGTATTTTATTTATCATACCTTTTCTTAATAAAACTAATGCGATATTGGGTGATAATATTGTAATCCATTTATATTCTTCTGTATCAGCATCAAACGTATACATTAAATTTGCCGGAAGAACAAATTTAATATTTGAAAAATTAACTATAACATACATATCTGTATCCCTTATAATATTGTATAAAATATTTAGTTTTTGTTCTTCTCCAATAAATTTATTTTTTATAATTTTATTATCTAAGTCAAATTCAAACTCTTTTTTTAGTTTTTCTGAAAAGAAATCGGTTCGTATTACCTGATACGCTATAAACTTATATATTGATTCAATATCTTTTTGTTCAAAATTTGTGTCTGCATTTATTTCTTGTAATTTTTTTATTACATTACCTATTCTACTTTCGGCTTCATCACTTAAAATTTTTTCATTATCTACACTATAATATCCAATTTCTGTATTAAATTTAGATGTTTTCTCTTCTTTTATCTCGAAAGTATTTAAATCAATGTATTTTATAATATGCCTTCTTTTTTTATCAATATATGCATACTTTTCTAATATACTTTTTGGTATAATTACATGTGAATTTATATTATTTCTATTTTTCATACTATCATTCACCCAAAATATTTATTCATTAAACTTTCTTGTAACTTTTGTGTTTCTTCTAAACTCTTTTGTATTTCAAATTTCTGTTTATCGATTTGTTTAACAAACTCGGCAAATTTATTTTGTAGCTCTATTGATGCAAAAGGTATTTCTATATTAAATACATCATTCTTAGTTATTGCTTTAAATGTACTACCTGCTCCCATTAGTGAAATTTCATCTTGAATTGCATTTAGAGAATTATAAATAAATTCATTATTTGTAACCCCATCTTTAGCTGATATTGCACATAATCCTCTTCCTATGCAACAATCACAAGAAGATATATTTACGGGACCTACAGGTGCTCTAACAGACATCAAAACATCTCCATTATTAGCTAATTTCGATGGCTTACTTGTCCATTGTCTAATTACAGTATATTTTTCTCCATAATCTGCTTTACCTTGAAAAAAAGGTACTCCTTCTCCATTGTCATTATATGATGAAGAATCTGGAGATTGTCCCATTGTTATGTTTGCCATTTCACATAATTTTATTTTTTTACTATTTTTAAACATCTCGACAAACTGAGATTTAACTAACTCATCTAATTGTTCTATTTGTTTTTTTCTAATATCTATTATTTCTTCAACTTTATCCATGATATCTGCTACCTTATTTTGAGTTCTAAAATCTGGCAAATCAATACTTATTTTTTTAAAATCATTTACATTAAAACTGCTTTGATTAACTGATTGTTTTGATATTTTATGCAACTGTTTTCTAAAACTATCCGTTTTGAAAAAATAGTACACATATTTTGCAAGTATATTTTCTTTTAATCTAATATTTAATAGGTTCATTCCATGTATTATCTTTTTATCTTCATTACATATTGCTACTTTTCCAAGATGTTTCATACTATTAATATGTGACATCAAAATATCATTTTGTTTTAAATAGTAGTCTTCATATTTTTCATCATATATATTTGCATAGCCCAAACTATCTTCATCTATCACACCATTTGCTATAGTTTCAATTCTTGTTATAGGAATACCTGATTTACCTTTATCATTTTTTATATTTGCCCCATTTCTTATAAATACGCAAGCATCTCCTAATTTAACTTTTTCCATTACAATATTCCCTCCAACTCTTTTAGTTTTTGTTGAAGTTCACTTTCCATATCAATTACTCTTTTAAGAATAACTTTTGGATCTTCATATTCTTTCTTTTCAACTATAATTTCTTTATATTTGTTAATAGATAAATCGTAATCATTTTCTACAATCTCTTCTTTAGATACGAAGAAAGATTTTTCTGTTCTTTTTCTTTCTTGTTCTTCTTTAGAATTCCTATTATTAAATCTTTTTATAATATCTGGTATATCATTTTCCTTTACAGGTTGTCTTTGGTCATCTAAACTAAATCCATCTGCTGTCATATCATAAAACCATACTTTATCTGTTCCACCATCACCTGTTTTAGTAAATATCATAATAGCAGTTGAGACTCCAGCATAAGGTTTAAATACACCACTTGGCATTGATATTATTGCTTCTAATTTATGCTTTTCTATTATTTCTTTTCTAATAGCTTTGTGAGCATTTGAGCTTCCGAATAGCACACCATCTGGAACTATTGAAGCAGCTCGTCCACCTATTCTTAAAATTCTTAAGAATAATGCTAAAAATAACAATTCTGTTTTCTTTGTTTTTGTAACATTCAATAAGTCCTTTGAAGTTCTTTCACTATCAATAGAACCTTTAAAAGGTGGGTTTGCAAGTACTAATGTATACTTGCTATTATCTTCATTATCTTCTGACAAGGAATCTTTATATGATATATTGGGATTTTCAATACCATGTTGCATTAAGTTCATTGCACCAATTCTAAGCATTGTCCTATCCATATCAAATCCATAAAACATTGTATTATTAAAATGTTCCTTTAGATTTTCTGTTAAAAATAAATCATTTCTATTATTTCTTAGATATTCTCCTGCTTCTACTAAAAATCCTGCACTTCCAGCAGCTGGATCAACAATTATATCCTCTGGAGTAGGCTTCATTAGTTCTACCATCATCCTAATGATGTGTCTTGGCGTTCTAAATTGTCCATTTGTTCCTGCTGTTGATAGTTTTGAAAGAAGATATTCATATACATCTCCTTTTGTATCTCTGTCTTTCATTTTAAGCTTGTCTATTGCTGTTACAACTCTTTGTAACATAATAGGTGTTGGTATAATAAATATAGCATCATCCATATATTTTGCATATCCAGAATTTTTGTTATTACTTAGTGACTTTATAAATGGAAATACATCTTCTCCAACTATTCTATACATTTTTTCAGCTGGATAATTTTTAAATATACTCCATCTGCATTCCTGATGCTTTTCATCAAAGATTCTTTTTGTTTTTATTCCTAACATGTGGTCACTTTTTTCATGTGCTATATCTATATCATCTAATCCTTTTATAAATAAAAGGTATGTTATTTGCTCAATTACTGTTAATGGGTTGGTTACTCCACATTCCCAAAAGTTTGTCCAAATTCTATCTATAATACTTTTTGTTTCTTGTTCCATCTTTTCCTCCAATAGTTACATTATTACATGATGTATTCTATCATAAAATGACAAATTTCTCAACAGGTACTTCTAAATATTTACAATTAATTCCTATGAAAAAAATGATCATATGGATAACCGGCTTTAATATATAATTCTGTCAATTCCATTTTGTACTTTTCTAATAATTCCAAATACTTTTGTTTAAATACATTTTTACAAATCCATTTTATTCCCTCTCTTGAAACTACAACTTTATTATTTATTAAAAGTTTATATTCTTCTAATCCACTATCACACATTTTTCTTATAGCTTTTCTAATAGTAATATCTTCTTTGTTAAAATACTTGCATAGCTGTTTTATATCCATATCCTCATTCCACCAATTTTCATCATGCTCTATTTTTAATAGTTCTTCATATTGTTTTATCCTATCTTCAAAAAATTCTACATCAGCATCGGTTAATGATTTTTCTTTTTGAAAATACACTTGAAGCAACCATACATATCCTTCATCTAAAATAAAGTATTTTCTACTTTTTACTTTCTCACTTATCCATCTGCAAGTTGGATGCTTTTTTAACATTACATTCACAGCTTTCCTTAAATCTTCATGTGTTATTTCTTTTCCACATTTAGTAGTAACACCTAATAATTTAAATCTCTTTAAAATTTTATTATAAGATACAAAAATACTCTCTAAAGCTTGCTCTGAATCTCTATACATTTTTCATCACCTCCTTACTATTTAAAATTTATTAATGCTAGTTTACGAAGCATTAATAATTAGCAAAATTTATTTTGCTCGAATATAGGTAGTATTTTTTAGTACCTAATATTCGCCAGCGTGGTGTTTTGACACCATTTTTGCTGTTTAGGGAAAAATCCCTAAAACCCTTTTATGCTCTCCGAGGGAAATTTTTATTCATTTTTTTCATAATTTTTTTTTAAATTTT
>CAMYZH010000008.1 GCA_947303785.1 uncultured Clostridium sp. | reverse complement strand
TTTGGCTCGATAGCTCAGTTGGTAGAGCAGGGGACTGAAAATCCCCGTGTCAGTGGTTCGATTCCACTTCGAGCCACCACTAAAAATAAGCTTACAGTATGAAGGCTTTTAGCTTTTGGACTGTAAGCTTATTTGATGTTTAACATTATTTGAAAAATATCTTGAAAAAAAACATTAATATAGATATAATTACAATCGTATCAATTTATAGAATTTGAGAGGATGGATATAATGAATAACAGAAATAGAATATTAGTTATATTATCAATTTTAGTTATTTTTATTGCAGCAGGTTTTAGTATATTTTTTTACAATAAAGAACATAGGGTAAAAGAAAATAAACAAGAAGTTCAAGAACTTGAAAAAGAAGTTATAAAAATAGATGATTTTAAGAAAAAACTAGAAGAAGCAGAAATTGAAGTTGAAGATGAAACAGAAAATACAGAATGTAACTTAATTGGGGCAAGTGAGGGAGTTTCTTATAAAATTTCAGATAATGAAATACAAGTTTATAGATTCGATTTTGACAAGCCTGATGAGCTTACAGTTGCTAACTTGAAAAAAGCTCAAGAGGAAGGAAAAGTTGCTATTCCTTCATTTAATAATGTTGAAATAAAAGTTTTATATAATAAAGGTTTAATATTAGTAAATTTTGAAGACCATCCTGATCAAGAAAAAATAGTTGAGATTTTTAATAATTTATAAAATTTTCTATAAAGGGGTGAAACTATGAAAAAGCTTTTAATTATCATGGTTATAGTGATTTCAGTTATAATGACAACAATACATTTAGCCCAGAATAATAAGAAAAATGATAAAAAAGAAGTTGCTTCTTCGTCTGAAAATTCAGAGGTTCAAGAAGTCAATGAAGATATAACTATCAATATGACTGTAACAGGAGATGTTTTGTGTCATAATACAAATTATTGGGATGCATATTCTCAATCAACAGATACATACGATTTTTCATATTCTTTTGAAGATATAAAAAAATATTTTGAAAATAGTGATATTTGTGTAGGAACACTTGAGGCAAATTTTGCAGGAAAGTCTGCTGGATATAGTAATTATCCATTATTTAATGCACCTGAAGATATGGCAAAAGATTTAAAAGAATTAGGTTATGATGTAATGGCTACAGCAAATAATCATTGCTTAGATAAAGGTTTTAACGGAATGGTAAATACACTTGCAGAATTAGATAAGGCTGGAATTGAACATTTAGGAACTTATGCTACTGAAGAAGACAGCAAAGAGTATTTAATAAAAGATGTTAATGGGATAAAAATTGCATTTTTAGATTATACATATGGAACAAATGGAATACCACTTCCAGAAGGAAAAGAATTTGCTATAAATATGATTGATAAAGATAAAATGAAAGAAGATATTGAAAATGTAAAGAATGAAGATATTGATTTAATTTGTGTATTTATGCATTGGGGACAAGAATATAGACTTACTCCAACTGAAGAACAAAAAGAATTGGCAGACTTTTTGTTTGAAAATGGGGTAGATTTGATTTTAGGAAGTCATACTCATTGTTTAGAACCAATGGAAAAAAGAACAGTAGAACTTGATGATGGAACTACTAAAGATGGTTTTTTAATTTATTCACTTGGAAATTTTATGTCAGGCCAAAATGCAGATCATTCTAGACAATCAATTATTTTAGATATCCAATTAACTAAAAGTGGTAATGATGGAAAAATAAAAATTGATCATATTACATATACACCAATTTATATGTATAATTATTTTACATCAGCCAATATAAGAACACCTCATAAATTTAAAATTATGGATATTGAAGCTGAGATTGAAAAATATGAATCAGGAGATACTTCAATTGGGAGCAATATGTATAATATATTAAAAAATGAACTAAAACAAGTTTATGAAATTGTTGGCGAAGAGATTGGGGTTCAAGAATAGGAGAAGTTGTGAGAGAAGAAATTATAAAATTATTAAGAAGTACTAATAGAGAAGGAATAGAAGATTTAATAGAGTTTTTGGATAAAACTGACTTTTATAAAGCTCCAGCGAGTACAAGATTCCACGGAAACTTTGAGGGTGGCTTAGCTCAGCACAGTATGAAAGTTTATGAAATATTTAAAGAAAAGGTAAAGAATTCCGTAATTGATATTGAAGTTTCAGATGATACTGTAATTATTGCGGCACTATTACATGATATTTGTAAAGTTAATTATTATAAAGTTGATTATCGAAATGCTAAAAACGAAAGAGGAGAATGGGAGAAGGTTCCTTATTATACAGTTGATGATACAATTCCATATGGACATGGAGAAAAGTCTGTAATGATGATTTCAGAATATATAAAATTGACGGCTGAAGAAAAATATGCAATAAGATGGCATATGGGATTTACAGAACCAAAAGAAATTTATAATACTATAGGCCAAGCTTATAAAAAATATCCAATTGCTCTTTTATTATATGAAGCAGATTTGGAAGCAACATATTTTTTTGATATATAAAAATAAAGCTTAGATTGATAAGTTAAATTATTTCAATCTGAGCTTTTTTATTTATTAATTAGGTTAACAACTATAAAACTTCCTTTAATTCTCTAGTTTTTTTAAAGTCAAATTCATAGTTAGAGCCAATTTTTTTGATTATATCTCCACTATTTAAAAAAGGTGGCAATTTGGCTGTTTCAACTTCAACTGTTTTTGAATTATTTGTGTTTATCAATACTGTGTATTGACCGTTGCGTTTATCAACTGAGAAAAACTTCATATTGTAGTACCTCCTTATTTAAAATTCCTATAAAACATAAATATTCTATCATAAAAATGATAATTAATCAAGGAAAAATGGTTGACTATATAAAACAAATGTTTTATAATAATTTTAGATTTTGTTTGGGAGTAAGATTTTGGAAAAGAAGATTTTACATATTGATGTTAATAATGCTTTTTTATCTTGGACTGCAGTCGAAAGATTGAAAAAAGGTGATAAATTGGATTTAAGAAAAATTCCATCTGTAATAGGTGGAGACGAATCTAAAAGAAGAGGTATTGTTGTTGCCAAAAGCGATGTGGCTAAAAAATTTGGAATAAAAACAGCAGAACCTTTATATTTTGCAAGAAAAAAATGTCCAAGTCTTATGGTAGTTGAAGCAGATCATGAAGTATATAGAGATTATTCTAATAAATTATATAAATTGTTTTTAGAATATACAGATAAAGTTGAAAGATTTTCGATAGATGAATGTTTTTTAGATTTGACTGAATATTTAAAACCTGAGGAAGATTTAATAAAAATTGGCTTAGAAATAAAAGAAAGGGTAAAAAAGAACTTTGGATTTACAGTAAATGTTGGGGTATCAAATGATAAAATATTAGCTAAAATTGCATCAGATTTTGAAAAGCCTGACAAATTACACACTTTATTTACAAATGAAATACAAGAAAAGTTATGGTCATTACCAGTTTCTGAAATGTTTTTAGTAGGAAAAAAATCTCTGCCAAGACTTGAGAAAATGGGAATAAGAACCATTGGAGATTTAGCTCAAACAGACAAATCAATACTTATAAAAAAATTAGGAAAATATGGATATACTATTTGGAAATATGCAAATGGACAAAGTAATGAAGAGGTTAAATATATTCAAGAAAAGCCTAAAGGAATTGGCCATAGTATTACTCTTCCATATGATGCCTTGAATATTGAAGAATTAGAAAAATATCTGGTTGAACTTACTCAAAAAGTTGCATATAGACTAAGAAAAGAAAATTTGTATGCAACAGTAGTAAATGTACATATAAAAGATAAAGATTTTAAAACTTATTCTCATCAAAAAAAATTATTATATAGAACAGATTCAACTAATGATATTTTAGAGGCAAGTAAAGAATTACTTAGAGAGTTATATGATGGAAAAATGATAAGACTTATTGGAATTCGTGTTGATGGGTTGGTTGAAAAAGAAGAATATCAATTGTCAATGTTTGATAAAACTGATGATACTAAGGATAGGAAACTTGATGTAGCAGTTGATATGCTAAAAGAGAAATATGGTTATAATATTATTACTAGAGCTACTGATTTAAAAAAATAATCAGATAAAAAAGAATTATTGTGTAAGGAAAAGTGGATTAATAGAATTTGGAACAATATGTTTGATGATGTCATATATTATAGTAATCTGAGAACTTTAGGAGGTGCTAAAAGTGGAACCACAAGTTACAATATGTTGCAATAGAAAAAACCAAAAGTGTAGTTGTTTATATAGAATTTTATATATATTAATAGGGTTATTTACTTTTGTTCTTGGAATAATTATAGGCTCTTTAACAGATTTAGTTGCTTTTTTTGGTGCTGTATATTTTTATGCAATTGCTACAGTTTTAATTATACTAGTAGTTTTAGCTTTTATTTATATAATGTGTAATTGTATGAAAAATTAGAAAATAAGAAGAAGGATGAAGGGAATCATCCTTCTTTTTACATTCCGTTTTCGCCGGGCATAATATAATCAATAACACCGTAAATTAAAGCTCCTATTATTGCTGACATCCACGATATTGAGTATCCTGCAACAAAAAATTGTGTTGCATATAGAATTACTACAGCTAAAACGAAACCAACAAATCCTTTACCAAATGCCATTGCCTGCAAGCCTGTAAATTTTACAATTAAATAGTCCATTGCTGTTAATACGATTGCTGCTAAAGCTAGAGCCCAGATATTACTTATTGTGAAGCCTGGTGTAAAGAATGCTGTTACACCTAATATAACAGCTGCAGCTATTAATCTTCCAGCAATTTGTCCAATCACTCCCATAGTAGAGGATGCTTGTATATTAGAATTATTGTTGTCCATTTTTGACCTCCTTTTTATTGTACTAAACAGGTATGTTTTTTTTTGAGATGAAAATTACAATTATATAATTGTAGTTTTCAATTTTAGTTTTTACTAAAATTATTTTTTTATGCATAATTAAAAAAAATTTGCTCAAAATAATGTTATAGGTAATTTTTCGGAGATTTTAGATGTTAGTTATTTTTATTAGGACAATAGTTTTATATACACTTGTTTTAATTGTTATGAGATTTATGGGAAAAAGAGAGATTGGTCAACTTCAAACTTTTGAGCTTGTTATTTCTATTATGATAGCAGACCTTGCTTCTATTCCAATGTCAGATATAGGTGTTCCAATTTTTAATGGGATTGTACCAATTTCGGGATTATTAGTTATGCATCTGTTAATCTCATTTTTTAATTTAAAAAGTATTAGATTTAGGCAATTTGTTTGTGGAAAACCTTCAATTTTAATTTATAGAGGGAGAATAGATGAAGATGCATTAAAGAGAGAAAGATTTACTATTAATGAATTGCAAGAAAGGTTAAGAGAAAAAGATGTTTTTAATATAGGAGATGTGGAATATGCAATTCTTGAAACAAGTGGAATAATTGATATTATTCTAAAACCAGAAAAGAGAAGTCCAATTTTAGAAGATATGGGTATTAGTGCGAAATATGAGGGAATTGTATATGATTTGGTTATTGATGGAGTGGTTCAATTTGAAAATTTAAAAAAACTAAATAAAGATTATAAATGGCTAAAAAAACAAGTAGTAAAATTTGGATTCTTGCCGGAAGATGCTTTAGTTGTGACTATAGATGGTGGTAATAATATTTTTTGTCAGGAGAAAAAAAAGAAAAAATGTCAAAAGAGATAGTTTTTTCAATAATAATAATAATTATTATTATTTTAGCAAATATTTTTGTAAGTCATTTTATTGATGGAAAATTGAATTATATGGTTAAAGAATTAAATGAGCTAAATCAAATATTAGATAATAATAAATATGATGAGGCAAAAGAAAAAATAGATAGTATTCATGATTATTGGAGAGAAAATGAGGCAATTCTTTCATGTTATATTGAGCATGATGAGCTCGAAAAGGTTAAGTCAGAGTATACAGAGCTTAAGGCTTATATAGAAAATGAAAATAATCAGGCATTTGCTCCATTATATAAAATGATTTTTATAATTAAACATATAGAACAAAAAGATGATTTAAGAATTAAAAATATTTTATAGATAACGAATTTGCAATTTTCTTCATATTATATTAGTAAGATATTTTACAAAATATAAAAGGAATGATTGTGATGGAAAAAATTATATATTTGGATCATGCAGCAACTACTAAAACAGATGATAGGGTTTTGAAGGAAATGTTACCATATTTGAGTTATTATTATGGCAATAGTTCTTCTTTATATAGTATTGGAAAAATAAATAGGGAAGCTGTTGAAAAGGCGAGAAATCAGGTGGCTACAGCAATTAATTGTAGTAGTGATGAAATATATTTTACGAGTTGTGGAAGTGAAAGTGATAATTTAGCAATTAAAGGGATTGCTAAGGCGAATCAAAGATATGGAAAACATATAATAGTGAGTCAAATTGAGCATCCTGCGGTTTTAGAGACCTGTAAAGCTTTAGAAAGAGAGGGCTTTGAGATTTCTTATGTTCCTGTATTAAAAACTGGAATTATTAATTTAGATTCTTTGCAAAAATTGATTAGGAAAGATACTATTTTAATTTCTGTAATGACGGCCAATAATGAAGTAGGTACAATCCAGCCAATTAAGGAGATTGGGAGAATAGCAAGAAAAAATAGAATTATTTTTCATACTGACAGTGTTCAAGCGATTGGAAATATGAAAATTGATGTTAAAGGCATGAATATTGATAGTTTATCCATGTCAGGTCACAAGTTTTATGGACCAAAAGGTGTAGGTGTTTTATATGTTAGAAAAGGTGTCAATTTTTTTAGAATGCAAGATGGTGGTCATCAAGAAAAAGAAAAAAGAGCTGGAACAGAAAATGTTTCTGGAATTGTAGGTATAGGAAAGGCCATTGAAATTGCAAATAATGATTTAGAAAATTATAATAAAAAATTGTTAATTCTTAGAAATTATTATACACAGGCTGTAGTAAAAAATTTTAAAAATATACACATTAATGGAAGTTTAGAGAATAGATTGCCTGGAAATATGAATATTTCTTTTTTGGGGAATAAAGGTGCTCATTTAGTTGAGAAACTTGATAAGTATGGAATTTGTGTTTCTAGTGGCTCAGCGTGTAGTGCAGGACTTCCAATGCCATCTAGTGTTTTAATGAGTATTTATCATGATGTACGAATTGCTGAAAGTTCTCTTCGAGTTACTTTTGGAAAAGAAAATACAATCCAAGATGTGGAAAAATTAATTCAAGCTTTGATTCAGATTGTGAGGTAGTGTCAAATGGGACGGAGGATTTTGACACTACATTATTAATTAATGTTAAAACTCATTGGCACCTATTCTTTTAATAGTGTCAAAATCCTCCGTCCCATTTGACACTACTATAAAAAAAGTGTGTCAAAAAGGGCCGTCCCATTTGACACACTTATATTTTATTTATTTTCTGATTCATTTTCCATTTGTGCTACAATTTCTTCTGCCTGTTCTTGTGTTGTTTTCTTTTTTCTTCCTCGTCTGCTTTCAGTAACTACATCTTTCATTGCTCCTAAACTACTTAATGCTGATGTAGCTTCGAATGGAATAAATATTTTATTTGCATCTCCTTCTGCAACTTTTTCAAGCGCTTCTAATGATTTTAATTGAACTAATTTATCATCTGGATTTGCCTCTTTTATAGCATCATATACCATTTGAATTTCTTTTGCTTTGGCAGCAGCCACTTGTTTGATTGCATCTGCTTCACCAGTAGCTCTTCTTATTTTTGCTTCTCTGTCAGCTTCAGCATCTAGTATTGCAGCTTCTTTTCTACCTTCTGCAAGAGTAATAGCTGATTGTCTTTCACCTTCAGCTTGTAATATAAGAGCTCTTTTGTTACGCTCAGCGTTCATTTGTTTCTCCATTGCGTCTTTAATATCTGGTGGAGGAGTAATGTCTTTGATTTCAACTCTATCTATTTTACATCCCCATGGAACTGTAGCTTCATCAAGTATTGTTTTTAGTTTTTCGTTGATTGAATCTCTTGAACTGAAAGTTTCATCAAGCTCCATTTTACCAACTATGTCACGAATGGTTGTTATTGATAAGTATTCAATACCTTTTTTTAATGATTGAATTTCATATACTGCTTTTGCAGGATCAATAACTTTATAAAATACAACAGTATCAATTGTTATTGTAACATTATCAGATGTAATAACTTCTTGAGGCTGAACATCCATTGTTTGTTGTTTTAAACTAACTATAGATCTGACTGTATCTATAAATGGTATTATTATTGTTAGACCTGCATCAGCTGCTTTATGGAATTTACCTAGTCTTTCAATAATATATACTTCAGATTGTCTGACTACTTTAATTGATTTTATTAATAGTATAATTATTAATACTACTAATACTAAGAAAAATATCTTCATAATTTTCCTCCCTAAAAAATTATATTTATATAAAATGAAAAAATTTCCACAATTACATAATTATTATAGCACAGAAACCTTGAAAAATAAAGACTTTTTGAAAAAATAAATAAATTTAATATTTAGTATTTAATAAAATGTCTATTTATGATATAAATAAATTACTAAAATGTAGATATATTGTATCTAAGAAAGAGAAAAAGCAGATGACACATAAAAAGAAGAAATTTAGGTTAAAAATGAAAAAAAATAGTTTACTTAGAAAAATTATAATTGTTGGAATTCTCCTAATTGTAATTTTTAATGTTTTACGCTATGCAGCATATTTTAAAAAAGATAATCCAAATGATATATTAATAATAATTCAAAATGATTCATCTATTAAATTTCAAAATGAGCCATATATCGATGATAATGGAATAGTTTATATTTCTGAAGCTGATGTAAAAGAATATTTTGATAAAAATTTGTATTATGAAAAAGATGAAAGTAATTTAAGACGATATATTTCTGTTTCTGATAATAAGGTTTTAGCAATTACAGAAAATGCAAATCACATGTATGTAAATGGTGTATTTACAAAAATGAAAGGAAATGTATTAGAAAAAAACAATATTTACTATTTTCCAATTTCAGAGCTTGAAGATATTTATAACATAAAAGTAAATTATATGGAAAGTCCTAAAAGGTTAGATATAGAAAGATTATCAGAAAGTAAGAAAATTGCAAATATCAATAAAGATACCAATTTAAAATATAAGATGACAGCTATTTCTAAAACGATAGAAAAACTATATAGTGGGGATATGGTTACAATTTTGGAAGATATGAATAATGGTTGGGTTAGAATAAAAACAGAAGATTATGATGTTGGTTATGTAAAAAAATCAAAAATTGTAAACATAAAAGAGGAAAGAGGAGAATTCAAACTATATTCTGAAGTTTATACTGATTTTAATTTTGATAATGATATAACGATAGAAATTACAGATGAGCAATATGCAAATATTGATGAAAGAATATCCAATTATGATTTAAGGGCTGAACTTATAAAAGAACTAAATGAAAAATTAGTTAAAGAAATAGCAAATGTATCAGAAAATTCAAAAAACTTAGGTTTAATAATAAATATTTCAAATATTTCTAATACTGAGAATTATTACAGATTTTTAAGAGAACTAAAAGCATATTTAAATAGTAATGGATGCTACTTAATAGTAAAAAATCAATCAAACTTAGATAAAACCAAATTAAAAGATGCTGTAAATATAATAATATAATGGAGGGGAAAATGCTAAAAAAAGAAGATGGAAAAGCTGGAATAGTAATATTCTTAGTATTTGTATTGATAATTGTACTTATGTGTGCAGGAGGTTTTATGTGGTATACTTCATCATTAAAATCAGTACAAAAAAATAGCCAGAAAGTTGAAATTATAATTGATGAAGGGACAAGTACAAGTGCAATAGCAGAAAAATTAGAGAAATCGGGAATTATTAGAAGTGCAACAGCATTTAAAGTTTATTGTAAATTAGAAAAAAAGAATTCTTTAATGGCTGGAAAATATGAATTTGATAAAAATATGTCAGTACATGATATTGTAGATAGATTAACAAATGGAGCTATAGTTGATGATTCAGTAACAATAACATTTATAGAGGGAAAAGATATTGCATTTATTGCAAAAACAATAGCAGACAATACCAATAATGAAGAAGAGGATGTATATGAATTATTGAAAGATGAAGATTATTTAGATTCTTTAATTGATGAATATTGGTTTATTACAGATGATATTAAAGATGATGATATTTACTATTCTTTAGAGGGATATTTATATCCTGACACATATACATTTTCAAACAAAGATGTTAAGGTAGAAGAAATTTTCAAAATAATGATTGATGCAATGGATTCTCAATTAATTCAATACAAATCAGAAATAAATAAAAGTGATTATACACCTCATGAGTTACTAACATTGGCTTCAATAGTAGAATTAGAAGCATTAAATGAAAATGACAGAGCAAAAGTTGCTGGAGTTTTTTATAATAGATTAAATATAGGTATGGCTTTACAGAGCGATGTAACAACATATTATGGACTTGGAAAGAATATGGGAGATGGAGATTTAACTGCATCAGAACTTTCAAAAAAGAATCCTTATAATACTCGTGCAAGTAATATGGCTGGAAAATTACCAGCAGGACCAATATGTATGCCAAGTGCTAGTGGGATAAAAGCTGTTGTCAGACCAGAAGATTCAAATTATTTATTTTTTGTAGCTGATTCAAAAGGACAAGTTCATTATTCTAGAACAAACTCAGAACATGAGGCTTTGATTCAAGATTTGAAAAATAAAGGTTTATGGTATACATATTAATTCATATTTTTAGAATTGCCTTCATAATATTATGAAGGTGATTTTTTTATGAATAATAATGTTATTTATATTGATTATTTAGACTCCTATTATGATATTACTAAAAAGAATTTTCCCAAATGGATAAAAAAATTTATCTATAAGATGATGAATTGTTTTGGAATAGTTTTAAATAAAGAAAATGAAATTAGTTTGACTGCTGTTGAAAATGATAAGGTAAATAAAAGAATGTTAAAAAAACTATATAAGATAATGGAAAACTCTAAGCTAAAACATGTAGTGTGTGCTGATAGATTACTTGAAAATCAAGAATTTATTAGTAGATTGAAAAAAAGGAATTTTAATGTTTTGAATGGAAGCTGGCTCAATAAGTATTTAGCAAGTCTTATAATAAAAAAGGTTGCATATATTGAAAATTTTTCTATCTCAAGTATGGAGATTTCTGTTTTGGTAAAAGAAAATAGTGACTGTTGTGAGCAATTTATATTAGAAATGGCAAAAGAGTGCAAATTGTTAAATATTATAACAGAAGACATTAAAGCATTTTCATTTATTGAAAAAGAATTAGAAAATGAGGGAATATTAATAAATGTTTCTACAAATAAGGATAAGAGCTTAAGGCATTCTAATATAATTGTAAATTATGATTTTTCGAAAAAAGAATTATTGGAATGTAAATTTAGTGGAATATTAGTTCAGTTAAATAAAGAAAGGTTTGAAAGAAGAAGCGGAATTACTATAAGGGATTGTAGATTAAAGTTACCATATTTAGAAAAGTTTAACTATATCTCTGGCATAAACCATTTTACTGATGAGATTTTATATGAAAGCATAATTTTTCATAAAATAACATATGATAATATACAGAAAATTTTTAAAAGAGATAATATACAAATTAAATATTTTGTTGGAAATAATGGAAAAATAGAATTTTCAGAATTTCAAAAAGAGCAAAGAAAATTTATAAAAAAGATGCAAAAAAAAACTTGACAAATTTTAAGATTAATACTATTATTAATGGCGTTAAAAACATTAAAGAGAGGAGCAGATAACATGGAGGAAAATAAAGAAATATTAGTAACTCAAGAAGGATATGATAATTTAGAGAAAGAACTTGAATTTTTAAAAACAGAAAAAAGAACTGAAATAACAGAAAGAATTAGAGTTGCATTAGGATTTGGTGATTTATCAGAAAATTCTGAATATGATGAAGCAAAAAGTGCTCAAGCTGCAAATGAAACAAAAATAGCAGAATTAGAAAATAAAATAAGATATGCTAGAGTTATAGATGAATCTGAGATAGATACTAAAACAGTTCAAATAGGAAATATAGTTACAGTTCATGATGAGGAATTTAATGAAGATATAGATTATACTATTGTTGGATCAACAGAAGTTGATTTAGCTTCAAACAAAATTTCTAATGAATCTCCTATGGGAGTTGCATTACTTGGCGCAAAAAAAGGTCAAACTGTTGAAGTTGAAGCGCCTGCCGGAGTTATGAAATATAAAATATTGTCAATAAAAAAATAATTAAAAAATATAATAACAAATTTGGGGGAAGATTAAAAAATGAAGTACTCCAAATTTGTTTTTTTTATTGCTTAAGAAATAGAAGTATTATATAATATTTAGCGAATAAAAAATGGAGGTAACTGCTAATGTTACAATTAAAAAATATCACTAAAGATTATGTAACAGGAGACCAAACTGTTCACGCTTTAAAAGGAATTGACATAGAGTTTAGAAAAAGTGAGTTTGTATCTATTTTAGGACCTAGTGGTTGTGGAAAAACTACATTACTAAATATTATAGGGGGGTTAGATAGATATACCACAGGTGACTTAATAATAAATGGAAAATCGACAAAACAATTTAAGGATAAAGATTGGGATGCATATAGAAACTATTCTGTTGGATTTGTTTTTCAGAGCTATAATTTAATTCCTCATCAAAGCGTACTTGCGAATGTTGAACTTGCTTTAACACTTTCAGGAGTAAGTAAAAAAGAAAGAAAACACAAGGCAATTCAAGCTTTAAAAGATGTTGGATTAGAAGAACAAATTTATAAAAGGCCAAATCAATTATCAGGAGGACAAATGCAAAGAGTTGCAATTGCAAGAGCATTAGTAAATGATCCTGATATTATACTTGCTGATGAACCTACTGGAGCATTAGATACAGATACCAGTGTTCAGATAATGGAAATATTGAAAAAAATTTCAAAAGATAAATTAATTGTTATGGTTACACATAATCCAGATTTAGCTGAAAAATATTCTTCAAGAGTTGTAAAGGCAATAGATGGAAAAATAATAAGTGATTCAAATCCTTTTACAGAAGATGACAGAAAAGAAGAGGGAGAATTAAAGGCTAAAAGTGGAAAAACTTCAATGAGCTTTTTTACAGCTGTACACTTGAGTTTGAACAATTTAATGACTAAAAAAGGAAGAACTTTTTTGACTGCATTTGCTGGAAGTATTGGTATTATAGGAATTGCGCTTATCCTTTCATTGTCAAATGGTGTAGATAAATATATTGATAAAGTTCAAGAAGACACACTTTCAGATTACCCTTTAACTATTCAGGAAGAAAATATAGATGCTTCTTCAATGATAGAAGTATTTATGGATACTGAAGAGAAAAATTATAATGATGATAAATTACATTCAAGACCAATAATAGGTAAAGTATTTGATAAAATATCAAATGAGATGAAAAGAAACAATTTGAAAGAACTAAAAAAATATATTGATACAACAGATAATGATATAAAAAAATATTCAAATGATGTACAGTATGGATACAATTTGACTTTAAATATTTATAGGGCAGATACTGAAAATGGAATAGTTCAGGTTAATCCTTCAACTGTATTAAATAGATTAGGATTTACTGATTCTACAGAAACATCTAATTATATGATGGGAAGTTCCACAGATGTTTGGGTTGAGATGATTAACAATAAAGATTTATTAATGTCACAATATGATGTAATTGCCGGTAAATGGCCTGAAAAATATAATGAAGTTATGCTTATAGTAAATAAAGACAATGAAATAAGTGATTATACTTTATATTCACTTGGAGTAAAAAAACAAGATGAGATTACTGAAAAAATGAATAAAATTGTTGCTGGTGAAAAGATAGAAGAATTACAAGATGAGACTTATCGATATGAAGATTTGTTAGGATTAGAGTTTAAAGTTTTATTAAATACAGATTATTATACAAAGCAAGGAAATATTTGGGTTAGTAAAAAAGGTGATAGTGCATATTTAAAAAATGTAATTGATAATGCTCAATCTGTAAAAATTACAGCAATTGTTAAACCTAATGAAGAAGCTACAGCTACATCACTTGGTAATTCTGGTATTGTGGGTTATAACAAATCACTTACAGAATATATAATTAAATCAATAAATGAAACTGAAATTGCAAAAGAGCAACTAGCTAATCAAAATATTAATGTATTTACTGGAAAAGAATTTGAAAATATTGGTGTAAGTTATGGGGTTTCAAGTAATTTTGATTATTCAAAAATTTCTCAAGAACAAAGAGCTACTATGGCAAATATGAGCCAAGAGGAAATATCACAAATGCTTGCTTCTTATTCAGAGTTTTCTGGAACTACTTTTGAAGAAAATAAGATTAGACTTGGTATTTGTGATTTAGATTCACCTTCATATATTAATATCTATCCTAAAGATTTTGAAAGTAAAGATAGAATTACTGAAGATATTGAAAGATATAATGAGCAAAAACGTAAAGAAGGGAAAGAAGATGATGTTATTCAATATACTGATATAGTCGAAACAATGATGACATCAGTTACTGTTATTGTAAATATAATTAGTTATGTTTTAATAGCTTTTGTTTCAATTTCGCTTGTTGTTTCTTCAATTATGATTGGAATTATTACTTATATTTCTGTACTTGAAAGAATTAAGGAAATTGGTATTTTGAGAAGTATTGGTGCTTCTAAGAAAGATATTTCAAGGGTATTTAATGCAGAAACATTTATTATTGGTTTAACTGCGGGAATAATTGGAATTGGTGTTACACTATTAATAAATATTCCTGTTAATGTTATTATTAAAAAGATAGGTGGAGTATCAAATATATCAGTTTTACCATGGGCAGGTGGTATTATATTAGTCTTTATTAGCATGATTCTTACAATGATTGCTGGATTAATACCAGCTAAGGTTGCTAGTAAGAAAGATCCTGTTGAGGCTTTAAGATCTGAATAAATAATTGAATCAAAATAAACAAAAGGGATATTCTTCATTTTGAAGAATATCCCTTTTAAATTTATAATAGTAGAAATATTAGCCCTATATAAAATAGTAGGTTAGATTTTTAAAATCATGATTGGTTTTAAAAGATTATATAGGGCTAGTATTTCTACTATTATTTGCAAATTGTTTTTAATAATCTAGAAAAACTTATATAGTAGTCTGTTCCATATAATTTATTTCTGAACTCTTTATTTGTATTTTTATACATTTCCTCAATTGATGATCTAATATTCCAAATTATAGAATTGGTAGTGGTATTGTATTTTTTGGCAATGATTTGCAAGTATTTTGAAAGTCGCAAGTGACTTACATGTGAGTATGGATTTTCCTTAAGGCATACTATACAATCTAAAATATATAAGGTTCCAACAAAATTTGGATTGAATTTAAGATTAACTAATTTATTAAAATATTGTTTTCTAAAATTAGATAACTCAATTTTATGTATAAATTTAGTATCTTTAGATATTAATGCAATTTGATTTAATATAGTAGTCTTAGAAGTGGTGGATGCATTTGAAAAAAATAGCCAAATGAAATCTTCTTTTAAGAATTTTTTTATTTTAGTGTAATCTTTTTGTTCACATATTATTAAATGCGGTTTGGCGTTTTGGCAAAGTTTTATTCCATCTTCAGAAATGCTATTTTGGATTCCAATTATGTTTGCATCGATTTTCTTCTTTAAAATCATTTGAGAAATGGCACTTATAAAATTTAAATTATTACAAAAAATAAAAATTTTAACCATATATTTAATCCTTATATATATACTAACGGGATAATTTTAATAAAAGTTGCGCAAAATTAAAAAAAAATTGGAGAAATAATGAAAGAAAGTTTAAATATTAATAAATCAAAAGTTTATGATATTCGAGAATTTAATAATATCTATGATAAATATTATACTAAGATATTTAAGGTAGTTTATAGCAAAATAGGAAATAAGGTTGATAGTGAAGATTTAGTTCAAGAAACTTTTGTCAAAGTATTTAAAAATTTAAAATTTTATGATTGTAATAAGGGAGATTTTTATAATTTTATTCTTTTGAATTGTAAGCAAGTTATTGCTGATTATTATAAGGTTAAAATTCCAAGAAAAGAGAAGGTTGAAGAAGTTGAATTAGATGAAAATATTAAGATTGAGCTAGATTTAGATATAGAAAGTGAGTATGATTTGGTAAGCGCTATTAATAGTTTGCCAGAGGAACAATGTATTGCTTTTAAATTAATTTATATGAAAAATTTAAGTTATAGTGATGTAGCTAAAATTATGAATAAGAGTGAATCTAGTGTTAAATCATTAGCTTTTAGGGCTAGAAAAACTTTAAGAAAAGAAATTATAAAGAATAATCCAGAAATTGGAAAACATTATGGATTTAAGGAAGTTTTGAAGATTTTTGTTATTTCTGCGGTTTGTGTAGGTCTAGTTAGCGGATTTGCTTATGCTATGTATAGGGTATATTTAAACAGGCTTAAGAAGGAAAATTATACTTTAAATGAGGTGTTTACTGATGTTCCTGATGATAATTCGAAGATTACTAGAGGTGAGGCTGTTTCGAAAATTAATGGTTATTTGGAGATTCTTGGAATTGCAGATAGGGTTAATGAGGATGAATTGCATTTGATTAGGGATTATGAGTTGCTGGAGGAGTGTTGGAAAGTCGAGAATGAGGAGTTTATGATTGAAATTGACTCAAAAGAGGGAAGAATTTTTGCTTTTTCTGTATATGATGTATCAAGGGTGGATAATAATGTTAATGAAGTGTTAGAAAAATTAGAATTGGTAGAAGGTTATGAATTGTATAATGAAAATAAGATGGATGATTTTACTTTATTGGAATATGCAAAAAAATATGGAGAGGTTTATAATTTGTATCAAAAGGTTACAGTTATGGTTAAAGAGGATAAAGTAATTACTATTTGGAAAATTGATTTTGAGTATGAGGATTTGGAGATTAAGATTTCAAGGGATGAGGCTATAGGGATAGCAGAAGAGAATGGTATTGAGGCGGAGAGTGTGGAATTGGTGATAGAAAAACTGGATAATGAGTATGTAGAATTTTTAGAAGTTGATGAAAACATTATTATTGATAATTATGATATGTATCTACCAAAAAATTATATTAGAAAGGGATGGAAAATTGAAGGAAAAAAAGAATATTGTTTTATAGATTCATATGACGGAAATATATTAAAATATGATAATACAATAGATCCTTATAGGAGCAACTAGATTATCTAGCTGCTCCTGTATATGTAGTACTTCCATATAGTTTTATAGGTGTTGTGCCCGAGCCTGGTACAGCTGCTGCAGCATTTAGTGCAGATAATTGAACTGTTGTATTTCCAATATATGTTAACCAAAAATAATAGTTAAAAGATTTTGAATTTGATGTTGTAACCGCATTTGACCATCCTAAAAAACATCTATTTGAATATCCAGTTGTATGAAAAGCATTTGCTAAAGAATTGGTTGCAGCACTATAAGAAGAATCTATATATACAAAATCCCAATTTCCCGATATATCTGAGCTAGAGATTGAATACCCATAATAATCATTAAAATATCCTGATCCACCATAAGTATGAACATAAAATGCATATCCATCTCCTGTGTTTCCAATCCATGAAAGCATATCTGATTTAGTTATTGCTCCAACACTAGAATATGTTGTATAACCAAGTGTTTGCATTCCATATACAGCATAAACAGCACAATTAGAATAATAGCCACTCTGACTGCTTGAAAAAACCTTAGAACTTGCTGAAGCATTAACACTAGTTGCTAAAATACCTGAAAGAACAATAAAAAGAAGAACAATTGAAACAATTTTTTTATTCATTTATACGGTCACCTCCAATTACAGAATTTGATTGAGCATCCACATAAACAATAGAACTGTTTGACATTTGAATTACCCAAGTTGGATGAATTGAAGTATCTTTATTTTCTTTATCATAAAAACTATTTGATTTTTCCATTGTCAATTCAGCTGAAACAATTTCATTTGCAGAAGTATTTAAATAATTTGTAGCAGTAGCAATTGCTTCTTCTTCAGAAATACTGATATCAGAAAATGTTGCTGGTTCATTAAATACTCCTAATGCGATAATTTCATCACTGTCTGGGATAAAATAAACTTTTACAGACTCATATTTATTGTAAATTTCGCCATATTTTTTTTCAAAATTTGCTTGCCAAATAAGGTCATCATATTTTTCGATGTAGTTTAATTCATAATCTTCTGGTAAATTTAATTCTGTGTATTTGTTCTGAATAAAAACTTGAGCTTGATTTAAATCAAAATTTGAAGTTTTTAAATTAGTTGAAATCTTTTTTGAGTGAATTCCTACTAAATTATTATCTGTGTCCATGTCAATAAAATATTTTTCATTTTCAATTTCGTAAATAGTTTTATTTTGCAATTCGTCAAAAACTACTTTTTCCTTATAAGTTTCTGCATTAGAACCTAATAAATTTAGTATGCTTAAGCCTTTAGAAATACTTTCTTGGCTTACTTTTTCTGTATCGACAGTTTTTTCTTGAGTAGTGCTTGTTGCAGCAAATGCAATAGCTGCAGCTGTAAAAAATAGTAAGCTTGCAATTATTGAAATTTTAATATTTCTTTTCATGTTTACCTCCAAATATAAAATTAATATAGCTATATTTTGATTACAAAATATAATAAAAAACTATTTTTGAAAATAGAATAAATTTTTTTAGAAAATAAGTTTAAATCATTGGTCTAATAATAATTTTTAGGAAAGATTAGGAAATAAAATGTGAATTGCTTGAATTTATAAGAAAAGAAAAAAATGTACCAAACAAAGTTACTGTACACATAAAAAATAAAAATAATAATTTTTTGTAAACTTTTTTTATGTATTCACAACGGGGTGTGAATAATTATGTCGAAAAATATCGACCAAATAGGTTATTAACAAGGTTATCCACATTGTCCACAGGTATTGATGCTTAAAAAAAATGTTACAAAGAGTGAACATAAAACTAAAAGAGTGTCAAAATTCTCCGTCCCATTTGACATAAATTGAAAAAAGTATTACAATATGTACTATATTAATAGGTGTTGATGAAGAGTGAATATATCTTTTTTCTAAAGAGAGCCAGGTATTTGAGGTGAAAGCTGGCGAAAGTAGGGTATAGGATGGAACTTCGGAGCTTTGTTTTAATTAAGGTGGATCTTTTTTTAGATCAAATAGGGTGGAACCGCGGAAACTTTAGTCTTTCGTCCCTGTGGTTAGGGATGAAAGGCTTTTTTGCATTTAAAATAGTAAAATTGTCTGATGAATCCTTAAAAATATGAAGGAGGTATTTTTATGGTAGAATCAATGGAAGAAATTGTGAATCTTTGTAAAGCTAGAGGATATGTTTATGCAGGCTCTGAAATTTATGGAGGCTTAGCTAATACTTGGGATTATGGTCCTTTGGGAGTTGAATTAAAAAATAATATTAAAGCTGCATGGAGAAAAAAATTTGTTCAGGAAAGCAAATATAATGTTGGCTTAGATGCTGCAATTTTAATGAATCCACAAACTTGGGTTGCATCTGGACATGTTGGAGGTTTTTCTGATCCACTAATTGATTGTAAAGAGTGCAAAACAAGACATAGAGCTGATAAATTAATTGAAGAATGGGCTCACGAACAGGGAAAAGATATGATTGCTGATGGTATGACTGATGAGCAATTAGTTAATTTTATAAAAGAAAATAGTATTCCTTGTCCAAATTGTGGAAAGACTAATTTTACTGATATTAGAAAATTTAATTTAATGTTTAAAACTTTTCAAGGTGTAACTGAGGATGCAAAGGCTGAAATATATTTAAGGCCTGAAACTGCGCAAGGTATATTTGTAAATTTTAAAAATGTACTTCGTACAACAAGAAGAAAGATGCCAATGGGAATTGCCCAAGTTGGTAAATCATTTAGAAATGAGATTACACCTGGTAATTTTACATTTAGAACTAGAGAATTTGAACAAATGGAGCTAGAGTTTTTCTGCAAACCAGGTACTGATTTAGAGTGGCATAAGTATTGGAAGGAATTTTGCGAAAATTGGCTTTTGTCTTTAGGTATGAAAAAAGAGAATATTAGATTAAGAGATCATTCAAAAGAGGAGCTTTCTCATTATAGTAATGCTACAACTGATATTGAATTTTTATTCCCATTTGGATGGGGCGAACTTTGGGGAATTGCAGATAGAACTGATTTTGATTTGAAGCAACATATGGAATTTTCTAAAGAGGATATGAATTATTTGGATCAAGAAACTGGTGAAAAATATATTCCTTATTGTATTGAACCATCTTTAGGTGCTGACAGGGTTGCACTTGCTTTTTTGTGTAATAGTTATGAAACCGAAGAAGTATCTGAAGGTGATGTTAGAACTGTTTTAAAATTGCATCCTGCTTTGGCTCCTTATAAAGTTGCTGTTTTGCCACTATCTAAGAAGTTAAGCCCAAAAGCTCAAGAAGTATATGAAAGATTATCTAAATCATTTATGTGTGATTATGATGAGGCTGGAAGTATAGGAAAGAGATATAGAAGAGAAGATGAAATAGGAACTCCATATTGTGTAACAATTGATTTTGATACATTAGAAGATGATTGTGCAACAATTCGCAATAGAGATACTATGGAACAAGTAAGAATTAAAATAGATGAACTTGAAGATTGGATTGGTGAAAAAATCGTTTTTTAGTCTAATAATTAATTTAGTCTAATAATTAATGAAAAAATCGTTTGAGTACTTAGTATTCAAACGATTTTTAGACTTTAAAAGAATTAGTGTCAAAAAAGGGCGTCCCATTTGACACTTAAGGTAGGGCAATTATTTCTTGATTTGTGTTTCCTGTGACTGTACCGTTTTCATATTTGTATATGGAAACTCCAATTCCTTCATATATGTTTTCATCTAATAGTATTTCCATTTTTCCATCATCGTCTATGTCAAAGTATTCTAAGTCATCGGTTGATATAAAAAATTTATCTGTTACTTTTCCATCATGTTCCCAGAATTGATCTTGAGCATAGGCTAAGGTTTCAATTTTATTGTAATTGCTATCAAATAACATGACACAAGAATAATTGGTGTATGTTGCACTATTATTATTTTTTTCAGATGTTCCTATTATAATATGTTCTTTTGTTCCATCACCATCTAAGTCAATTTCTTGAATTGCTAGTGTATCAAAATCTGTTAATTCAATTAATTGTTCAGGGAGTTCTGTTATTTCTGTAGCTTGTCTTGGAATTGGATTATAGTCTTTTGATATTGCCAGTTTAGAAACATTTTGAACGGTTGCAACATCTTCGTAAGATTGTTCAAGTTTTCCTGAAGTTATTCCTAAAAAATTTCCATTTTCATAATTATAATAAGATATTTCATATTTTTCTTTGTTTTTATCTGTATATGGAATTGACATTTCTATATCTGGTAGCGCTTTTGAGAGGTCTAAGCCATTATATAAAATAATGAAATCATTAGCGGCTTGTGGTTGCGATTTTGCAGTATTTGATGATGAATTTGATTGACTTTTGGTGGTTGTATGATTTCTTTTTATAATTATAATTGATGAAATTATTATTGTTATAATCAATATAAGTGCAAAAATTACAGCTATTAAATTAATTTTAATTTTTTTTGTGTTTTTCATGATTCCTCCTTATTTATTATTAATATATTTTATATAAAAAGAATAATGATTTCAATAATATTTTTATAAAATATGTGTTCTAAAAACTTGTAAAATCAAGTATTTTAGAGTATAATTATAAATAGTTTTTACAAGGAGAGAAAAACTATGTTAAGATTTTTAGAGAAACGATGGCGCAATTTATAATAAAGAAAAAATAATTTATTATAAGGAGTGTTTTAAAATGGAAAATAAAAAAATAATGTTAACAGGTGATAGACCTACAGGAAAGTTACATATAGGTCATTACTTTGGTTCTTTACAGAATAGAGTAAAATTACAAGATGAGTTTGATGAGTGTTATATTTTAGTAGCTGATGTTCAAGCTTTAACAGATAATTTTGATAATCCTGAAAAGGTTAGAAAAAATGTAAGGGAAGTTGTAATGGATTATTTATCAGTTGGAATTGATCCTAAAAAAGCAACTATTTATTTACAATCAATGATCCCAGAAGTTGCAGAGCTTACAGTTTTTTATTCTAACCTAGTAACAATAGCAAGACTTGAAAGAAATCCTACTGTTAAAACTGAAATAGCTCAAAAAAGAGATGTTTTTGGAGAAAGTGTTACATATGGATTTTTAGGATATCCTGTTAGTCAAGCTGCTGATATTACAGCATTTGATGCTACAATTGTCCCTGTTGGTGAAGATCAAGAACCTTTACTTGAACAGTGTAGAGAAATTGTTAGAAAATTTAATAGTATATATGGCCAAGTTTTAAGAGAACCAGAAACTTATTTATCACAAAACAAGAGAATTAAAGGATTAGATGGAAATGAAAAGATGGGAAAATCTCTTGGAAATGCAATTTATTTATCAGATAGTGAAGAAGAAATTACTAAAAAAGTAATGAGTGCTGTTACAGACCCTCAAAGAATTAGAAAAGATGATAAAGGACACCCGGATGTTTGTATGGTTGCATATTATTATAATTTATTCACTTCAAAAGATGAATGTGAAAAAGTATGTAGTGAGTGTAAGGCTGGAACTAGAGGATGTGTTGCTTGCAAAAAGCAATTGGCACAAACTATCATAGAATATTTGAGACCTATAAGAGAAAAAAGAGCTTATTATGAAGCTCATCCAGAAGAAGTTGATAAAATATTAATAGAAGGAACCAAAAAGGCTAGAATTAAAGCTAAAGAGGTAATGAAAAGAATTAAAAAAGCAATGATGCTTGATTACTTTGAATAAAAGAGGAGAAACAAAAAGAAAGATGTTTGTTGATTATACTAAAATAATAATTAAATCAGGAGATGGAGGAAATGGTGCAATATCATTTCGCCGTGAGAAATATGTAGCTGCAGGTGGCCCAGATGGCGGAGATGGTGGAAAAGGTGGAGACATCTATTTTGCTGTTGATCCAGATTCTAATACTTTGATTGATTTCAGATATAATAGAAAATTTAAAGCTCAAAATGGTGAAAATGGTAGCTCAGGACATAAGTATGGAAAAAGTGGAGAGGATTTAATAATAAAAGTACCAAAAGGAACTGTTGTGAAAGATGCTGAATCTGGTAAGATTATTGCTGATCTTTCTGAAGATGGTGAAAAAAAATTGATTCTTCCTGGAGGAAGAGGTGGAAAAGGAAATTCACATTTTGCTACTGCTACACGCCAGGTACCTCGATTTGCTCAAGATGGGGAAAAGGGCCTAGAAAAAGAGGTTATATTAGAATTAAAGTTATTGGCAGATGTTGGATTAATTGGGTTTCCAAATGTAGGAAAATCTACACTATTATCAAGAGTTACAGCTGCTACTCCTAAAATTGCTAATTATCATTTTACAACACTTTTCCCAAATTTAGGTGTTATTAAAACAGAATTTGGAGATAGTTTTGTAATTGCAGATATACCAGGTGTTATTGAAGGTGCAAGTGAAGGAGTAGGCTTAGGACTTCAGTTTTTAAGACATATTGAAAGAACTAGATTATTACTTCATATTATAGATTGCTCTGGCTCTGAAGGTAGAGATCCTGTTTCTGATTTTGAAATTATAAATAATGAACTAAAAAAATATAGTGAAAAATTAAGCCAAAGAAGGCAAATAATAGTTGCTAGCAAAATTGATGTTATGCAAGATGAGTCAGGATATAAAAAACTTGAAAAAATGGCTAAAGCGAAAAATATAGAAATATTTAGGATTTCCGCTGTTACAGGAGAAGGTATTAAAGAATTATTTAGTTATGTTTCAAAAGTATTAAAATCATTACCTAAAGAGAATTTAATCGATTTTGAAGATAAGGTGGTTTATACATTAGAAGAAGAAAAACAAGGATTTTCTATTGAAGTTTCTAATGGTGAATTTATTGTTACAGGACCAGCTATTGAAAAACTTATGGGAAGAATTAATATTGGTGATAATGAATCAATGGCTTATTTTGAAAGAAATTTAAGAGAATTAGGTATAAATGACGCTTTAAAGGAAAAAGGAATAAAAGAAGGGGATACTGTAAAATTTTTAGATTGGGAATTTGAATGGTATGAATAACAAAAAAAGGCTATTTTTAATAGCCTTTTTTTGTTATATATTTTATTTTAGTTTTCTTCATCATCAAATTGTAAACTTGTTTTTATAAGTTTAACAACTTTTGCAAAAGCTGTTTTGATTGTTCCAAATACTGCACCAAAGAATGTTCCAACTTTTGATACAGCAGAAGGTTGTTTAACCACTAAGGATTTTTCATCTACATTATCAACTACTTTAGGAGTTTCTGTAGGAGTATCAGGTATTTCTTTTAAAATCGAATTTACATATATAGATCCAGCCGTAACAGTATTTTCATCAAAAGCCTTAACTGATTGCTTTTTAGCTCTTGATGTTAGTTCAGCAAATGCAACTTCAACAGATTGTAATTGGTCATTCGCTTTTATTACTTGATCAGAAACAGTAGTCAAATTGTTTTCATCTATACATATTTTAGTAACAACCGTATTATCAGGAACAGCTTGATGTGTTATGTTTTGTAAATCAACAGTTTTATATAAATCAACATTATTTGAGCTTATAATTGAAGGATTAAAGAGTTCATCTTCTACTGGCTTTTTATCAGTTTCATCTTTATCTTCAGCTTCAGATATTTGTTGGACTTGCTCAAATTTTATATCTTTAGATGTATTAGCAAGTGTTTCAAATGATAAGATTGTTTCAGTTTCATGTATAGGCAATATGTAATTTGTACCAAGATTATTATCCCAATTTCCTTCATCATCTCTGAAACAGAATTGTAAGTTTTCACCAGAATCAACCTTTACTGTAACTATATAACCAAAAGTAGAAGGTTTCATTTTAATTTCTTTTTTATTATTCCACATATTTCCATAGCCATATGATATATATACAGGTTTTGTTAAATTATCTGAAAATAGATATCCTTTGTATAATATGACAATTTCTTGGTTTTCGTATACCGTATCCTTATTAATATAAATATCTTTTGTAAGATCCATCTTATTCTCCTAAATTATTATAATATTTTACATTTGACAAAATTATATTCTTTAAAAATTGTTTTTTCAACATATTAAAATCTCAATATCATTATTTTTTTATTACAAAATTACATTATGGTAACAAAATAATAACAAAAACGAAAAAATCAAACTATTGTTTGACAAACAAAATGTTTTATGATAATATTTAAATCGAAAACAAAAATAGGAGTGATGAAAGTGAAGAAAAAAGATCCAAATGCTTTGAATAAAAGAGAAAAAGCTATACTTAGATTTATTGAAAAACAGATAAAATTAAAAGGATATCCACCTTCAGTTAGAGAAATAGGGAAAGCTGTTGATTTAAAGTCTACAGCAACAGTGCATGGATATTTAAATCAATTAGAAGAAAAAGGCTATATTAAGAAAGAACAACAAAAAGGAAGAACTTTAAAATTGTTGAAGGGTGGAGCTATTGAAGGACAAGAAGAATTTACTCCTGGGGATAAAAATTTATATACAGAAAAAGAATTAGTTGAAGTTCCAGTTATAGGAAAAATAACTGCAGGTGCGCCAATTCTTGCAGTTGAGAATGTTACAGATACATTTCCTATTCCAATTGATTTTGTAGGAAATTCTGAAAGCTTTATGTTAACTGTTAGAGGAGAAAGTATGATTGAAGCAGGTATTTTAGATGGTGACTATATCCTAGTCAAAAAACAAAATACTGCACTAAATGGAGAGATTGTTGTAGCTTTAATTGAAGATGAGGCTACTGTGAAGACTTTTTATAAAGAAAAAGATCATATCAGATTGCAACCTGAGAATTCTACAATGGAGCCAATAATAGTTCCTGATTGTAAAATTTTAGGAAAGGTTGCTGGAGTATTTAGAAAAATGTAAGGAGTACTTAAAAAATATTACGCTGTCAAATGGGACGGTTGATAACATCTAATTTTACATACATTTAGTGTCAAAAAAGGGCGTCCCATTTGACACTATTTTATTTCAACAATGGTTACACCCATTTCGCCTTCACCAAATGTACCATATCTATATGTTTTTACATGTGGATGTGTTTTTAAATAGTTTTGAATTCCTTTTCCAAGTGCTCCAGAGCCTTTACCATGTATAATTCTCACATTTTCCAATTTGGCAATAGATGCATCATCTAAGAATTTATCTATTAAGGATATGGATTCTTCAATATTCATTCCTATTATGTTAATTTCAGTTGAGATTTTTTTGGGCGTAAAATTAGAATTTTTCCTTTGAGGTATTTCTTTTTTGGATTTAGTATTCTCACTATTTTCAGCATATGTTATTTGAGAAAGTGGTAGGGTAGTTTTTATGTTTTCAATTTGTATATTAGCTTTATTTGATTGTTGTGAATAACTAATTATAGTTCCATTTTTGCCAAAAGATGGAACATAAACAATCATTCCATTTTTTATTTCTTTTTCGGAAATTGGTTTAGAAATATGTATAGTATCATTAGTATTAGTATAATCAGATAATTTTGTATTTAATTTATTTCTAAGTTCATTTATTTTTTTAGAATTATTTTTTTCTAATTCAATTTCTTTAATTATGTCATTTACTTCTTGTTTGGCACTAAGAACAATTTCTTTTGCTTCTTGCTTTGCTTTTTGAATATATTCTTTTTTATGTTCAGAAAAATCGTTATACTCAATTTCTAATTTTTCCTTTAATTCAGAAATTTTTGATGATTCTATCTTAATTTTTTCTTTTTCTAATTCGATTTGAGATTTTGAATCATATATTTCTTTTAACAAATCTTCAATTTTTGCTGTATCAGAGCCAATTAGGCTTCTGGCATTATTAATAATAGATTCATCTAGACCAAGTTTTTTACTTATTTCAAAAGCATTACTTTTTCCAGGAACGCCAATTAAAAGTTTATATGTTGGAGAAAGGGTATCTAAATTAAATTCACAACTTGCATTTTCAATTCCATTTGTTAATAGAGCATATTGTTTTAATTCAGTATAATGTGTTGTTGCAATTGTTGTTACATTTTTTTCTCGTAAGTATTCTAATATACTTATAGCGAGTGTTGCTCCTTCAACAGGATCAGTTCCAGATCCTAATTCATCTACTAAAACTAAGCTATTTGAAGTAGCAAATTTTAGAATATTTATTATATTTAACATATGAGAAGAAAATGTGCTAAGTGATTCTGTAATATTTTGATTATCCCCAATATCTGCAAAGATATTGTCAAATATATAAATAGAACTTTGCTGCGATGCAGGAATATGCATCCCTGATTGGGCCATTGCTGTAAGTAAGCCAACAGTTTTTAAAGTTACAGTTTTACCTCCTGTATTTGGGCCTGTGATTAAAATAGTAGAATACTTATTACCAATTTCTAAGGTTATAGGTACAGCTTTTTTAGAGTCAAGTAGTGGATGTATAGCGTCTTTTAAGAATATTATTTTATTTTCATTGATTTTTGGACAATTACAATTAGTAGATTTTGAATATTTTGCTTTTGCAAAAATAAAATCTAATAATCCAATTAAATTGTAATTATTTTCTAATTTATCTGTAATGTCAAAGAATAATGATGATAGCCTTTGAAGTATTTTTTCTATTTCAATGTTTTCTTGAGTTATTAAATCACTTATTTCATTATTTAATTCAAATACTGAAAAAGGTTCAATAAATAAAGTTGACCCACTTCCAGAAGAATCATGTACTAAACCTTTTACACTTGACTTATATTCAGATTTTATAGGTACAACAAATCGATTTTGACGAATTGTTACAACTGGCTCTTGAATAAATTTGGAATTAAGTATTGATTGTAATTTGATTTTTATATCTTTTTGAATTCTTTTTATTTGCTGTCTTATTTTATATAGTGTATCAGAGGCTTTATCATCAAGAGTATTTTCATCTAAAATAGAACTTGAAATTTGGTTTTCAATTTTGCTGTTTGTATATAGGTGTTCAAAATAAGGTGTCAAAGAGTCGGATTGATTTAATTCGGTTTCAAAATAATAATCATGAAGATTTCTACTTACTGTTAAAACGGTATTAATTTCTAATAAAGACTTTATAGATAAAAAGTTTCCATTTTTTAAATTTAAAATATGATTTTTTATATTATATAGCTCAGCAAATGGCGGATTTCCATTTCTGAACAACAAGCTAACAGCTTCAGTAGTTTCTAATAGAGCTTTTTCAATTTGTTTTTTTTCTGTTTGTGGAAATAAATTTAAGCATTTTTCTTTTCCGTTTTCCGTAATTGCATAAGTAGAAAGTATATTTATAATTTTATTATATTCAATTTTATCAAGATATTGATTATACATATATGTGCTCCTTTAAATTATTTTGTGTATAAGATTATCTCATAAAAATGCTTAAAATACAATTGATCTAGAAGATTTTAAGTTAAAGGTTTATAAAAATAAGAATATATGGAATATTTTTCAATAAAATAATATAAAATAAATTTAATTAATTGTAATGTATGTTATATCTGGAATATAAAGATTTATAAAAAATACTATAGTAAAAACAATTGAAATTTGAAATAAAGTGTAATATAATCGTAACAACTTTGTAAACGAGATGTAAATAAGAAAGGAAGATCCTGATGTTTGGACAAGATATAGGAATTGATTTAGGTACAGCTACTGTAATTGCATATATTAAAGGAAAGGGAATAGTACTTCGTGAACCATCTGTAGTTGCTGTTAATAGTACTACTGGGGAGGTACTTGCAGTAGGACATGAAGCTAGAAGAATGCTAGGAAGAACACCTGGAAATATAGTAGCAACAAGGCCTTTAAGAGATGGCGTTATATCAGATTATACAGTAACAGAGAAAATGCTAAAATATTTTATTAGTAAAATTGGTGGAAAATTTTTATTTGCGCCAAGAATAATGATATGTATACCATCACAAGTAACTGAAGTTGAAAAAAAAGCAGTTATTGATGCTGCATCAAATGCTGGGGCAAGAAAAGTTTATTTAATAGAAGAACCAATAGCTGCAGCAATTGGAGCAGGAATAGATATTTCAAAACCATGTGGAAATATGGTTGTAGATATAGGAGGAGGAACAACAGATATTGCTGTTATTTCACTTGGAGGATCTGTTGTAAGTTCATCTATTAAAGTAGCTGGAGATAAGTTTGATGAAGCGATTGTAAGATATATAAAAAGAAAATATAATGTTATGATTGGAGAAAGGACAGCAGAAGATTTAAAGGTTAATGTAGGATGTGTTTACCCAAAAATCCAAGATGTTGAAATGGATATAAGGGGTAGAGATTTAATTAGTGGATTACCTAGGACAATTACAATTCATTCTAGTGAGATGATGGAAGCATTGGAAGAGCCAGTAAATATGATTATAGACGCTGTTCATGGGGTGCTTGAAAAAACTCCACCAGAACTTGCTGCAGATATTAGTGACAGGGGTATTTATATGACAGGAGGAGGCTGCTTAATTGATGGGCTTGATAAGTTGCTTCAAGAAAAAACAGGAATTAATGTAATGGTAGCAGAAGATGCAGTATCTTGTGTTGCTCTTGGTACTGGAAAAGCATTAGATAATTTAGATAGATTAGATAGAAAATAGTATTATAAATAATATTTAATATAAAAAAACAATAAAAATAAAGGAACAATAAATTGAAAAGAAAAGTTGCATTTTATACATTAGGTTGTAAAGTAAATCAATATGAAACAAATGGAATGGCTCAAAAATTAATGGATAAATATGAAATTGTTGAACCAGAAGAAGGGGCAGATATATATATTATAAATACATGTAGTGTTACCAATATTTCTGACAGAAAATCTAGACAAATGATTAGAAGAGCAAAAGAAATTAATAAAAATGCTGTTGTAATTGCACTTGGATGCTATGCAGAAGTTGCAAAACACGAAATTGAAAAAATTGATGAAGTAGATTTAGTTCTTGGAAATCATCAAAAAGCTAATATTGATAAATATATTGAAGCATTTTTTGAGGGGAAAAATATCGATGATAAAACAATAGAGGGGTATTTTTATGATTTTGGTTCAATAACATATACAGAAAAAACTAGAGCAGTTATCAAAGTTCAAGATGGTTGTAATAATTTTTGCACATATTGTATTATTCCATATGCAAGAGGAAGAATTTGTAGTAGAAAACCAGAAAGTGTTTTAAATGAAATTAATAAAATAGCAAAAGCTGGTATTAAAGAAGTTGTTATTACAGGAATACAAGTTGCGTCATATGGAAAGGATTTTGATTATGAATATAAACTAATAGACTTATTAGAAGATATTAATAAAATTGATGGGATTGAAAGGATCAGATTAGGATCACTTGAACCATTACTTATTGATGATAATTTTTGTGAAAGATTAAAAAAGATAGAAAAAATGTGTCATCATTTTCATTTATCACTTCAAAGTGGATGTGACAAAACTTTAAAAGAAATGAATAGAAGATATGATACAAAACAATTTGAAAAAGTTGTTGAAAGATTAAGAAATTTATATGAAGATGTCATTTTAACTACTGATATTATAGTCGGATTTTCTAATGAAACAGATGAAGATTTTGAAATAACATATAATTATTTAAAGAAAATAAAATTTTATAAAATGCATATATTCAAATTTTCACCTAGAAAAGGTACAGTTGCAGCAGAAATGAAAAATCAAGTAGATAGTAGAGTAAAAGATGCAAGAAGTAAAAAACTTATTGATTTATCAAATTTGAATGAGAAAGAATATTTAGAAAATTATATTGGAAAAAACATTCAAGTATTATTTGAAGAAAAAGAAGGAGATTATATAAAAGGTCACACGGGAAATTATCTGTTAGTTAAAGCTAAAGGCGGGGATAATTATTTGAATAAAATTATAGAGATAAATGTAATTGAATCTGAAAATGATTATTTAATTGGAAATATCAAATAGATATTTCCAATTTTTTAGATCAATGTTATTAAAATGTAAAAAAAACGTAAATGAAATGAAATATAAATCTATTGAATATTTGCAAACGGTATAGTATAACTTAATTAATATATTGATTATTACATAAGACAAGTAGGTTCTATAGAAAGGATATAGTTATGGAAAAATTAAATGGAATAGAACAATTAAATGGAATAGAGCAGCCTAATATTCAAGAAAATACAGATAATATTATTGGAAGTGGATTGCCACAAGAAAAGGCAGATTCTATTGCAGGAACAATACAAGCTCCTAATGGTTATGTTGGAGGATTTTTTGGAACAAGTCAAGTTCAAGAAAGTGAAGATGTTCAAATTCAAAACGTTACAGGATATGTAGGTGGTTTTATTAGTCAAAATCAAGTGCAAAATTCAACATATGGAGATATTAGCAGTGATGATTTTGATAAAACCAAATTGCCTGTAAAACGTGGATTTTGGTCAAAAGTAAAATCATTCTTATTTGAAAAAGAAGTTGAACTTGAAATCTCAGCAAAAGAGGAAAAAGTGTTAACAGAAATTCATGATTTCCTATTCCAAGATATTTCATTTAAAGGATTTATGAAAATTTTAAGAATTGGAAAAGATAAAAAATAAAATATTTAAAAAGATTAAGATTAGAGCGATTACATTTTGTAATCGCTTTTTTGTATAGATTCATTATATAAGGTAATGCTAAAATATATCAAAAGTATTGCAATTAAAATAATTTTGATATAGAATGAGCATGGCCTAGTATGTGTGGCCAAATTATAAATTGTTTTATTTAAAAAGGAGGAGTTAATATGTCAGTAAAAATAGGAATTAATGGTTTTGGAAGAATAGGAAATTTAACTTTTCAAGCCGCTTTAGGAAAAGACGAGGTTGAAATAGTTGCTATAAATGATCCATTCTTAACAGCTGATTATATGGCTTATATGGTTAAATATGATACAGTTCACGGAAAATTTGAAGGAGAAGTATCTCACAGAGATAATACTTTAATAGTAAATGGAAAAGAAATAAAAGTATTTAATGAGATGGAACCAAAAAATATTCCATGGGGAGAATTAGGAGTTGAATATGTATTAGAATGTTCAGGAGCTTTCACTACTATAGAGAAGGCAAATGCTCATATAGAAGCTGGTGCAAAAAAAGTTATTATTAGTGCACCATCAAAAGATGCTCCAATGTTTGTTATGGGAGTAAATAACGAAAGTTATGATCCAAGTATGAATATTATTTCAAATGCTTCTTGTACAACAAACTGCTTAGCACCACTTGCTAAAGTTATTCATGACAATTTTGGAATTAAAGAAGGATTAATGACTACTGTACATGCTACAACAGCTACTCAAAAAACAGTTGACGGCGCTTCAAAGAAAGACTGGAGAGGTGGTAGAGCAGCAGCTGCTAATATTATTCCATCATCTACTGGAGCAGCAAAAGCAGTTGGAAAAGTTATTCCATCATTAAATGGAAAATTAACAGGTATGGCATTTAGAGTTCCTACAGTTGATGTTTCAGTTGTTGATTTAACATGTAATCTTGAAAGACCAACAACAATGGAAGAAATATGTAGAGTTATGAAAGAAGCTTCTGAAAATGAATTCAAAGGAATAATTGAATATGTTGAAGATCCAGTTGTTTCTTCAGATTTTGTTCATGACAGTCATACATCAATATTTGATGCTACAGCTGGAATCCAATTAACAGATACATTTGTTAAATTAGTAGCTTGGTATGATAATGAATGGGGTTATTCAAATAAATTAGTTGATTTAGCTATTTATATTTCAAAAAGAGATCATGAATAATTTTTAAGCAAGAAAGGAATATATATGAAAAAAACTATAAAAGATATAGATGTAAAAAATAAAAAAGTTCTAGTTAGATGTGACTTCAATGTCCCATATGATGAAAACAGAGTAATTACAGATAATAGGAGAATTGTTGCAGCATTACCTACAATTAAATATTTATTAGAAAATGATGCCAAGGTAATTTTATGTTCTCATTTAGGAAGACCAAAAGGAGAAGTCAAACCAGAATTTTCACTAGATATAGTTGCAAAAGAGCTTTCTAGACTATTAGGTAAAGAAGTTAAACTTGCACAAGATGTTGTGGGACCATCAGCTCAAGAATTAACATCAAAAATGCAAGATGGAGACATAGTTTTATTAGAAAATGTTAGATATGAACCTGGTGAAGAAAAAAATGACCCAGAGCTATCTAAAAAATTTGCAAGTCTTGCAGAAATATTTGTTAATGATGCATTTGGAACTGCTCATAGAGCTCATAGTTCAACAACTGGAGTTGCTGATTATTTACCTGCAGTTTCAGGATTTTTAATTGAAAAAGAATTAAGATTTTTAGGAAATGCATTAGATAATCCAGAAAGACCTTTTATGGCTATACTTGGAGGAAAGAAGGTTTCTGACAAAATAGGAGTTATTGAATCATTATTTGAAAAAGTTGATGTCTTAATGATTGGAGGAGCAATGGCTTACACTTTTTTCAAGGCAATGGGATATAATGTAGGAAATTCTATCTATGAAGAAGATAAAATTGATTTAGCTAAAGAGTTAATGGAAAAAGCAAAAATAAAGGGAGTTAGATTATTATTACCTTTAGATACTAAGTTAGGTAAGGAGTTTGATGCAAATACAGAAACCAAAATTGTAAAATGTTCTGAAATCCCAGATGGTTGGGAAGGGCTAGATATTGGACCTGAAACAATTGCTTTTTATATAGAAGAATTAAAGAAGGCTAAAACGATTATTTGGAATGGACCTCTTGGTGTATTTGAGCTTGAAGCCTTTGCTGTTGGAACAAATGAAATAGCAAAAGCTCTTGCAGACATGGATGCAATTAAAATAATAGGAGGAGGAGATTCAGCAGCAGCAATAGAAAAAGCAGGGCTTGCTGATAAATTTACTCATATTTCTACTGGTGGAGGAGCTTCTTTAGAATTTTTGGAAGGAAAGAAATTACCAGGAATTGAAGCATTACAAAACAAGGATTAAAAAATTTTGTAAATAGCTTGGAGGAATATTATCATATATGAAAAGAATTGTAATTATATTAATTGTTGTAATAATAGTTGTGGCTGGAATTATATCTTTTATGTTTTTACATAATGGTAATAATAAAAAAACAAATCAAGGTCAAATTTCAAATGCTGAAGAAGCTTATGGAAATAGAGGAAATATTTCGGAAGTTGAAAAAATAAAATTTCTATCAAAAAATGATGAATACCTAATAGGAATGATTGGATTACCTGTGAAACAGGAATTAACTGATTTTACTTATAATGATATGATCAGATTTGCATTAAATATTGCGCAAGAAAGATACAAAAATTATTCCAATATTCTTGTTAAAAGAACAAATAAAGATGGAACAAATAGTTACATAGTTTCCGAAAAAATGGTATTTGATATTATTGACGAATATTTCGGCTTAAAAGAAGTGAGTTATGATCAATCTACAAATGAGTATTATTCTAAATCAAATAAAGCATTTGTATTAGATGAAAATGTAGAAAAAACTCTTTATTATTATCCAGTTGATTGCAATAAATTAGATGGAGAGAAAAAAGAAATAACAGTAGATGCTATTTTTATTAGTGATGATTTAGATAAATTAGTAATTGAAAATGCAAAATATGCTGGTAAATATGGAAAAGAAAATGTTGATAATACTATAAAATTCGTATTTAATAAAAATGGACATTTAGTTTCATATCAATATGAATAAATTGAAAGGTGATATTTTATGAGAAAAAAAGTTATTGCTGGAAATTGGAAAATGAATATGCTTCCAAATGAAACAATTGAATATATTGATGCTTTTTCAAAATTAGTAAAAGACACAGAAAATGACGTGATTTTATGTGTTCCATATACTGATTTGTTTTATGCATTAATGAGTGCACAAAATACAAATATAAAAATAGGTGCACAAAATATGCATTTTGAAGAAAAAGGAGCATATACAGGAGAAATTGCTCCAAATATGTTAAAATCTATTGGAGTTGAATATGTAATTATTGGACACTCAGAGAGAAGACAATATTTTGCAGAAACAGATGAAACAGTTAATAAAAAAATTAAAGCAGCATTTGCAAATGAATTAAAACCAATAGTATGTGTTGGTGAAACTCTAGAGCAAAGAGAAAATGGAGATGCAGAAAATATTATTACAATGCAAACTCGCTTGGCACTTGAAGGACTAGAAGATAATCAAGTTAGAAATACAATAATAGCATATGAACCAATATGGGCTATTGGAACTGGAAAAACTGCAACCTCAGAAGATGCTAATAATGCAATTAAGTCTATTAGGAGTGAAATTAAAAAAATATATGGGCAAGATGTTTCAGATAGTGTTATAATTCAATATGGTGGAAGTGTAAAATCTTCAAATGCAAAAGAATTGTTTGAAACATCAGATATAGATGGTGGATTAGTTGGTGGAGCTAGTTTAAAGCCAGATGAATTTGCAAAAATAGTTAATTATAATAAATAGTTATAGCTTAGGAAGGATCGAAATAAAATGGAAAAGAAAACTACTATGCTCATGATATTAGATGGGTTTGGAATTAATGAAAAAGAAGAAGGAAATGCTGTAAAACTAGCAAATATTCCTAATATAAACAGAATTTTAAAACAATATCCAAATACAATAATTCATACAAGTGGATTAGATGTTGGGCTTCCAGAAGGTCAAATGGGAAATTCTGAAGTTGGACATACTAATATAGGTGCTGGAAGAATTATATATCAAGAGCTTACTAGAATTACAAAATCAATTGAAGATGGAGATTTTTTTAGTATACCAGAACTTGTTGGTGCAATTGAGAATTGTAAAAAAAATAACAGTAAATTGCATATTATGGGATTATTATCAGATGGAGGTGTTCATAGTCATCAACGTCATTTGTATGCACTTTTAGAATTGGCTAAAAGAAGAGATTTCGAAGATGTGTATGTACATTGTTTTTTAGATGGTAGAGATACACCACCAGCTTCTGCAGAAGGATATATTTCTGATCTAGAAGCTAAAATGCAAGAAAAAGGTGTTGGAAAAATTGCTACAATTATGGGTAGATTTTATGCAATGGATAGAGACAAAAGATGGGAAAGAGTTGAAAAAGCATATAATGCTATGGTTAAGGGCAAAGGAGAAAAGTATAATTCAGCAGCTGTTGCAATTGAAAACTCATATCAAAAAGAAATTTTTGATGAATTTGTTGTTCCAACAGTAATTTGTAATAATGATAAACCTATTGCAAAAATTGAAGAAAATGATTCTGTAATATTCTTTAATTTCAGACCAGATCGAGCAAGACAAATTACAAGAGCAATAGTGGATAAAGATTTTGATGGATTTGAAAGAGAGTATTTCAATACAGAATTTGTTACATTTACAAATTATGATGAAACTATAAAAAATGTATCTATTGCATTTAAGAAAGATGAAATAAAAAATACATTTGGTGAAATAGTAAGTAAAAATGGAATGACACAACTTCGTATTGCTGAAACTGAAAAATATGCACATGTAACATTTTTCTTTAATGGTGGTGAAGAGAAGCAATATCCAGGTGAGGATAGAATTTTAATACCATCGCCAAAAGTTGAAACATATGATATGAAACCAGAAATGAGTGCTGGTGAAGTTACTGAAAATGTATTAAATGCAATACATTCAAGAAAATATGATGCTATAATATTAAACTTTGCCAATCCAGATATGGTAGGACATACGGGAAACATAGAAGCTGTTATTAAGGCATTAGAAACATTAGATATATATGTTAACCAAATTGTAGAAGCAATAGAACAAGAGGGTGGAAACTTGCTTATTACTGCTGATCACGGTAATTGTGAGCAAATGATAGATTATAAAACGGGAGAACCTCATACAGCTCATACTACAAACCCAGTTCCTTTAGTACTAGTTGGAAAAGAGGATGTTAAATTAAAAGAGGGTAGACTTGCCGATTTGGCACCTACTATGCTTGAATTAATGGGAATAGAAAAGCCTGAAGAAATGACAGGTGAAAGCTTAATCGAAGCTTAAAATTTTAAATTGCTATTTAGGGCTAAAGTGTTTCAAGATTTGTATCAAAAAGCTTCTAAATAGCAATTTTTGATAAAAAGAAAGGGAAATTATGGCTACTTCAAATACAGAAAGATTAATATATGCAGAAATACAAAAGAAACTTTTTTATATGATTCCTGAAAAGTGGGAGGCTATTTATTTGTATTCTTCAATAATTGAAGAAAAAGGAAAAAAGCCACTTGGAGAAATGTATTTTTATTATATTCCAAAGGGTATACTTAAAAGAAAACCAGTTAATGTGTATGAAATACCTGGTTTATTTAATATTGATGAAGAAAGCTATAATGAACTTATTCAAAAATTATATTTTGATATAAAATCACTTAGAAATATTCACAAGGAAACTAAGACAGAGATTTGGTCTAGCCTAACAATTACAATAAAAAATAACCAATTTAAGGTTGAGTTTGATTATGAAGATTTAGGGGATAATGCATTATTTAATCCTTACGAAAGGCATGTTATATGGAGATATAATAATTTAAATGATTATTCAATGACTAGTTCAAAGAATGAAAAAGCCATAATTGATAGATATTTACATAGTTCTTGGAATAGAAGTGATTATGATAGAGATATTTATGTTGAAGGACTTTATGCAAGCCAAGTCCGTAATATTATTGATTATGAAAGAACAATGACAATAGAGGCAGCAATTGCGGCACAAAAAGAAGATGATAAAAAAATATCAAATGATAAAAAAACAAAAAGAAAAAATGATGAAGATGAAAAAAATTTGGAAGAAAGTAGTAATCAAATATTATTTGGAAGAGTAGAAAAAATGAAAAAAACAGATGATTTTGATGATGATATGATTTTAAGCTCTGATTTTATGAAGAAAAAGTAAATTGGCTTAAAATAGTATAATTGTTCTTGAAAAAGAATATTAAATATTGTATAATTTTTGTGACACAAATAGAATTTGGGGTGTCGCCAAGTGGTAAGGCATCGGACTCTGACTCCGACATTCGTAAGTTCGAATCTTACCACCCCAGCCAAAAATATAAATGATTGAAGAAATTTTATGAAATAGTAAAGTTTAATTTGAAAAGTGAGTTTAAAGGAGTGAAGATTATGGAAAATAATATCAGGAAATTAAGATATTTTCCAAATGGGTTTGAAAGGTATAAGAGTGTAGCTGAGTATGTAGAAAGAGAATGTTTAAAATTAAAACCAGAATCTGTGGGGAGAAATTTTGAAACATATTTATGGAATGGTATGAAAGTAGAAATACTTCATAATTCAGTGTATGGAGCAAAACACATTATAATTAGAGATCAAGGAGGACAGATAAAACTAGGTTTTCATGACTCTGAAGTCGATAATGCACATTGTGATTTCAATATAGAAGGAAAACCTTATTTTATGGGAGATTATTACACTGATAATTCTGAAAGTACACTAAATACATGTTATCAATATAAAGCAATTAATGATGATACTGAACTTCCAGATTCAATAACTACAATAATAGATAGAGAAATAGAATATAGAGATTTTCCAAAAAGTGCTGGGAGTTACATAGATTATGATGGTAGTTATAGAGATAGGTTAAAAAAAGCATATACTTTTTTTGATATACTTGAAGAATTAACCAAATATGAAGAAAAACAAGAGGAAAACCCTGAACCAGAAAAAAAGCCGAAAAAAGATAAGCTAAGAGAATTTTGCAAAAAAGAAGGTATAGGACTTGATGTAATATCTGCTTATTTAGCTGAATCATTAGCACAACAAGCGCGTACAGGAGATGTGATGAGCGCAGAAGCTATACTAGAAAGAGATTTAGGTAATCCAGAAATTGAAAAAAGAGGACCATCTATTGGATAAAAAATTTAAGTGTAATTTTAATAATTTAATTAGATAATTATCGATGGCAGGAGAAATCCTGCTTTTTTTATATAAAAGAATTGTAAGTAAAGATATAATGTGATAATAATTGAATAAACATACAATTTTAGATATAATATAAAAAATTGAATTTCCAGGAGAAAAAGATGAAAAATTTAATTGGAATAATAGTATCAATAATATATATAGCTTTGATATTGTTAATATCAAAACCACTAGCTAAAAAAGGGGAAGAAATAAGTAGAAAGTTTGTACATATAATGCTTAGCAATATATGGATTATATATTTGATATTTATTGATTCTCTATGGGTAGCATGTATATTGCCAGCGTTATTTGTTGTAATAAATACATTGTCATATAAATTTAAACTCATAAAATCAATGGAAAGAGAAGAAAATGATGGATTTGGAACTATTTATTATGCTATATCAATTTTAGTTGTGACAATATTTACATATTTATTGAAAAAACCTATGATTGGAATGGCAGGAATATTAATAATGGGTTATGGAGATGGTTTTGCAGCAATAATAGGACGATCAATTAATAGTCCAAAATATAAAATTGGAAACACAACTAAAAGTTTAGCAGGATCACTTACAATGTTTGTAATTAGTCTAGTAATATCGACAATTTCACTTTATATTTTGGGAACAGAATATTTTATAATAAAGGCAATTGGAATATCAGCTATAGCAACTGTTCTTGAGGCAATTTCGATAATAGGGCTTGACAATATAACTGTTCCAATTATAGTAACATTAGTAACTTTTTTTGCAATATAGGAGGAATTAAAAATGATACTAGATAATGTGGATTGTCCTCAGGATGTTAAAAAACTAACCTTAGATGAAAAGGAAGAATTAGCAGAAGAAATAAGGAAAAAAATATTAGATGTTGTATCAAAAAATGGTGGTCATTTAGCATCAAATCTAGGAATTGTCGAACTTACAATTGCCATTCATTCTTGTTTTGATATGCCAAAAGATAAAGTAATATGGGATGTAGGACATCAGTCATATGTACATAAAATTTTGACAGGTAGAAAATCAAAATTTGATACATTAAGAAAAAAAGATGGAATATCAGGATTTCCTAAAACTTCAGAATCAGAATATGATAGTTTTGATACTGGTCATAGTAGTACTTCAATTTCAGTAGCACTCGGAATGGCGAGAGCTAGAGATATTTTAAAAAAAGAACATAGAGTTATTGCAGTAATTGGAGATGGCGCATTAACCGGAGGAATGGCATTAGAGGCTTTAAATGATGCTGGAATTAGCAAAACAGATATGATTGTTATTATAAATGATAATGAGATGAGTATTTCAAAAAACACAGGAGGTGTATCTTTATTACTTGCAAAGTCTAGAACTAACTATTTTGAAGATATAGGTTTTAAATATATAGGTCCAGTTGATGGACACAATATTAGTGATTTAGAGAAAGTATTTAATGATAGTAAAAATTTAAAAGGACCAGTTTTAATTCATGTTAAAACCATAAAGGGAAAAGGTTATAAATTTGCAGAAGAAAAACCAGATCAATTTCATTCAACTTCAAGTTTTGATATAGAAAGTGGAAAGAAGAAAAAATCAGGGACAAAGACTTATTCTGATATTTTTGGAGAAAAGATTGTTAGTATGGCAAGCAAAAATCCTAAAATTGTTACAGTTACTGCTGCTATGGAAAGTGGAACAGGTCTTACAAAATTTGCTGAGAAATATCCAGATAGATTTTTTGATGTTGAGATTGCTGAACAACATTCACTTGGAATGGTGGCAGGAATGGCAAAAGAAGGCTTAAGACCAGTAATACCAATATATTCTTCTTTTTTGCAAAGAGGATATGATCAATTAGTTCATGATATTTCAATTCAGGAGTTGCCTGTTGTAATATGTGTTGATAGAGCAGGGATTGTAGGAAATGATGGGGAGACCCATCAAGGAATACTTGATTTATCATTTTTGAATACAATTCCAAATATGAACATAATGGCTCCAAAGAATTTTGAAGAATTAGATAAGATGCTAGATTTTGCGGTAGAATTTAATAAACCTATTGCAATTAGATATCCAAGAGGTGGAGAAGGAGATTACAAATTTTCAAATACTTCAAATATTGAATTTGGAAAGGCTGAGCTGTTAAAAAAGGGAAAAGATGTTACTATTTTTTCTATTGGAAAAATGACAGAAAAGGCAATGATGGTTTCAGAAAAATTGCAAGATTTTGGGATAGATTGTGAAGTTATTAATGCTAGATTTATGAAACCAATAGATAAAGATTTATTATTAAAATCTGCGATGAAGACTAAAAGAGTTGTAACAATTGAAGATAATATAGCAGAAAGTGGTTTAGGATGTGCAGTTAGTAAGTGTTTGGCAAATGAAAATTGTAAGATTTTAAATTTGGGTTATCCAGATAAATTTATTAAACATGGTGGAGTTTCTGAAATAGAAGATGAATATGGATTAAGTGTTGAAAAAATCAAAGAAGCTATTATAGAATTTGTAAGCAATAAGAAATAAAAGGAAGAAGAATGAAGAAAATGGTGGAAGAAGAGGATTTATTAATAGCTAAAAGTGTAGATAAAAAAAGACTTTGTAAAACTAGAAATAAAATTACATATTCCGATTTTTTAAATGAAAAAGAGCAATTAGTAATTAAAAAAAATCTAAAATTAGAAAATTGCTTTTGGTTTGGTGGAAATGAAAATGCAGATCGAAAGGCTTTAGTTTTTTACCCTGAAAAAATATCAGAAGAAGTTGCAAGAAATTCAGTAGATACAATATTTTCAGTTATCAGAATTACTCTTCCAAATGAAAATGTCGGAAAATTTGAACATAGGAATTATTTATCTGCTCTTATAAAAATAGGAATTGAAAGATCCAAAATTGGTGATATTATTGTATATGAAAATGGGGCAGATATTGTAGTTTTCAAAACAAATGAGGAATATATATTGCATGGTTTAAAAGAACTTACAAGATTTAAAAAATCAAAAATAAATATAGTAAAAATATTTGAAATAAGAAACAAAATTGATTTATTTGAAGAAAGAACAATTATTATATCAAGCCTTAGATGTGATAATATAGTTTCAGAACTTGCTAAATGTTCAAGAGGAATTGCAGAAGAAATGATTGAATCTGAAAGAGTACTAGTAAATTACGAAATTGTTGAAAAATCTTCAAAAAAAATTTCAGTTGGTGATAAAGTAACTATTAGAGGAAAAGGAAAATTTATTATTGAAGGAATATTTGGAAATACAAGAAATGGCAAAATTATTCTAAAAGTAAAAAAATATATATAATTTGGAAAATTTTATGAATGATGTTAAAAAAATCTTACGGAAATAAGCAATGTAACACAAATGTAACATAAAAAAGATACAAAAGATATTGTATCTTTTTTTTCTTATGGTTATAATTATTTTAGTTAAAAATTGTTTGTACCAAAAGAGGAGGTCAGTTTACATGTCATTTTTGTTTGATAAGTTAATGAATTTAAATAATAAACAAGGCATAGTAAATGTGAGAATGGTAATCACTGAAGAAAAAATATTGTCTAATATAGAAAAAGTTCAAAAGATGATTAATCCAAAGAGCAAAAAACAAATTGTTCAATTAGAAGAAGATAATTACTTTAAGGACTTAGTTGAATCAATTAAAGCTTATTTGGAAGAATATCCTAAGAAAAAGAATTTTCCAAGAGAAGTATATAAAGCTGCTTATGATTTAGTTGAGTTTGCAACAAATCAATTTGAAGAGAATACTAAAAAGATTGAAGAATTGATAATTCAAAGAGAGAAAAATATAGGTTTAGCTTATGAATTAAAAAGTATTCTTTCTAAAGTGTTGAAGAAAGAAGAAGGTTATGAAAGAGAAATTGATAATGCAGTAGTTAAATTTTCTGAAGATATAGGTGAAGCTTTAAGAATTCTTTCAGAAGGAACAGATAATGAAGAAAAGAAATCTGCTAGAAAATTAATTGATGCTAGAATTAATAATTTAGAATCTAATTTCCATATTGAGATTGATATGGAAAGAATAGAGGATAAATCAAAAGCTTTAAGTTATATTGGAATAGAGATTGCAGATGCATTAAAATATATTCCAGCACCTGTTGAGGAAGCAGTTAATGTTCCTGTTGAGCAAGCTGTTATAAGTACACAAGTTGCTCAAGGTCAAAGACCTGTTACAAAAGCACAAAATAATATTATTAATAGAGGTTCAAATATTGCAGCTGCAACAGTAAAAGAACCTACTACAGCACAAAAAACTGTTTCACCAAGAGTTATGCAAAAAGCTCCAACTAGTAGGGTTAATTCTATTATTACGAATACACCAGAACAAGATAATCAGATATTAAACGATATGTATATGCAGGAAACTAGATTTGATGTTAAGCCTTCATTGTGGGAAAGAATTAAAAATACTAAATTACTTAGAGCTATTAGATATGTAATGAAAATTAGAGTTGTTATTGAGCTTCCAGCTTTACCTGAAGGAAGAGGAGAGAAAAACTAGATATAAAATATTCGTGGCAAGCTATATATGCTTGCCTTTATAATTTTTTTTCATAAAATTATAAAAATTGCTTGACATATTTGAAAGCTTCATTTATAATTAGACTTGCGATTGGAAAGCAACGCGCCCTTAGCTCAGTTGGTCAGAGCAACCGGCTCATAACCGGTGGGTCCAAGGTTCGAATCCTTGAGGGCGCACCATTATTATATTTTGGGTAGGTGGTCGAGTGGTTAATGGCACCAGACTGTAAATCTGGCCGCGAGAGCGTACGATGGTTCGAATCCATCCCTGCCCACCA
>CAMYZH010000007.1 GCA_947303785.1 uncultured Clostridium sp. | reverse complement strand
CAACAATCGATACAGAAATAGTATCAGAAATAAAACAATCTGAAAACAATTTAGCTAATGCTACAATTTATTATTCAAATAATGGTGAAGCTAATGAGGATTTAGAAAATCCAAACAATAATTGGAGATTAGAATATGGAAATCTAGATGAAGTTAAATCATATTTAATAGTATTAAGTGATTATGATATGAAACCAGGAGAAGTACTAAAATATTCATATAATTTTAGAATACCAGCAAATCTAGAACATAATACAAACATATATGGATCATTCAAAACTATATTTAATAATAAAAATGAAGTAGCAACACTTCAAGAAGTATCTAGTGCAGATATTGTTGGACTAACTACAGGAGTTGGACCTCAATTATCAGTTGAAACTAAAACAAATGTTAAAGATAGTGTTAAAGAATATGAAAAAATTAAGTATTCAATTAGAGTAGAAAACACAGGATCTGAAGTTAGTGAAAATATAGTAGTAAAAACTACTTTGCCAGAATGGTCAACATTAGCTGTGAATTCTACAGTAACTACAGTAGATGGAGTTGCAGGTTGGACATTAAAACCAGATAGAGAAATAGGAACAACAATACCAAAATTAAACCCTGGAGAAATTAAAATAATTGAATTTTATGTACAAGCAAATAAACTTCCAACAATAGAAGAGTATTATGCAAGTCAAGAAGGCTTTTCTATTACAGAAGATGGTAGATATGCAATTCAAGAATCTTTTGTTGATGAAAATGGAGAAACAAAATTTAGAGAAAATATAATTGAAAATATTCCAGAAATTAAATTAGTATGTAAATCAGTTATTACAGCTAAAGATCTTGCAAAAGAGATGAAAACTGAAGATACTGGTATCATAGTTGAAAAATCTAAATTAATTGCTCAAGAAACTATTGAAACTCAAGATGATATTGCTAGAGTAAATGAAACAATAGAATCTAAAATAGAGATCAAAAATAATAGTGATGAAACTATGAAAAATATCATAGTTACAAAAAGATTACCAGAAGGACTTAAATATAGTGAAAGCTATACTAGAGGATATGCAAGTGATGGTATCACATTAAATAAAATTAATAATACTGAATATAATATGGATACAAGAATAGTTACATGGACAATTGATGAATTAAATCCAGGAAGAACAGTTTTATTAATAGGTGATTGGGTTGTAGATAATCTTAAAGAAAATGTTAATAAAGATACTATTTCAACAAACACAGTAATAAATGTTAATGGAGATGTATATCAAGCAGGACAAGTTGACATACATGTTGGAATTCCAAGTTTAGTTGTTGAACAAGCTTCAAATAAGACAAATCAATATATAAAAATTGGAGATGAAATAGAATATACATTTATAATAAAAAATGTAGGTTCTGTTAGAGCAAATAATGTTACATTAAAAGATAATTTACCTGAAGAAGTTTCAATTAAGAAGTTAACATATAATGTAGATGGAGTTGAAGTATCAAAAGTAGTTGCAAAAAACGAAGATGCTACTGTTTATACAAGTATAATGCCTGAAGGAAAACTTGAAGCTAAATTTTTAGTTAAAGTAAATAGTATTGGAAATGCACAAAAAACAATTAGTAATGTTGGAACTGTTACAGGAAAGGATTTAAAAGAAGTTAAATCAAATGATATAACAAATATTATTGAAAATACTGGAGATGTTCCAAATGAGATTGTTCAAAATGCAAAGAGTAATAATGAAAAATCAATAGAAAAAGCAAATCAAGAAGATAATCCAGGTGTTGATAATAAAAATAACAATGGAAATATAAAAAATAAATATGAAATCAAAGGAAACATATGGTTAGACGAAAATAAAGATGGAGTTAGAGACAATAAAGAAAGCAAACTATCTAAATTTGAAATAAAATTATATAACATCAATAGTGATAAAGAAATAGACACTACAGTTTCAGATCAGGATGGACAATATGTATTTAAAAATCTAGAAAACGGAAAATACATATTAAAATTCTATTATGATAACAATAAATATGGAATCACAGAATACAAGAAACAAAATGTTGCAGAAAACAGAAATTCAGATATTATAAAACTTGAAGAAGATAATATAAATATTGCTACTACAGATTTAATTGAAATAAATAATGGAAGTATTTCAAATATTGATGCAGGATTTGTTATAGCTACAGTATTTGATTTAGCCTTAAACAAAACAGTTACAGCAGTAACAGTACAAACTGTGGAAGAAACTAAAAAATATGATTTTGATAATACAAAATTAGCAAAGGTCGATATTAATGCAAAACATTTAAATGGTGCCAAAGTTTTAGTTGAATATACATTCACTGTAAAAAATGAAGGTGAACTTGAAGGATATGCAAAACAGATAGTAGATTATATGCCAACTGAATTAGAATTTTCTACAGAATTAAATAAAAATTGGTATAAAGGAAATGATGGAAAACTATATACTGAAGAATTAGCAAGTTCGGTTTTAGCTCCAGGAGAATCTAAGTCAGTAAAATTAATATTAAGTAAGGCTATGAATGAAGAAAATACTGGAATAACAAACAATCAAGCAGAAATATCAAAATATTATAATAAAGCTGGAATAGCAGACATAGATTCTGTTTCAGCAGATAAAAATCAAAATGATGATGATATGTCATCTGCAGATTTAATTATAGGTGTAAAAACAGGAGAAACACTAATTTACATATCAGCAATTATAGCTGGAATAACAGCTCTGATAGTTGCAATAATTGCAATTAAGAGTAGTAAGATAATATATAAGCTGAAATATAAATTTGGAAAGGAGGTGTAGTATACGATGAGAAACAAAAAGAAACTTATCATTTCAATAGTTTTAGCCTTAGTTGCAATATTCTTAATTTTCTTAGGATTAAAAGCTAATGCAAAATCTACAAAAGAAATGTTATCAGAAGGAAATGGCTTACCGGCTAGTTTCCCATATGTAACACATGATGATTTGCTTTATGAAAATGATACACTTTGTTGTGGTAAAGGTATTCCATTGGTTGACTCTCCTGATACGAATGTTATAGCAGGAGGTAATAAACAATCAGAACCATACCTAACAATGAATGATATAGGTAAAAAACTATTTAAAGAAACTCAAAATGCTTCAGGATATGTTACATCAGATAATTTTAACAACCCATATTCTGCTACAACAACTTATACACATGGATATTATTCTGAATCAGAACAAAAAGTTGCTACGCCAGAAGAAGCTTATATATTAGCTGAAATTTCAGAGAATTATCCAAAAGGTGATTCTACATTTTATAATATAACAAATAGAGAATATACTGGGGATATAAATCAGGCTCGTTTCTATAATATATCAGGAATAGCATTATATGGTGTAAACATTGACAAAAATACAGGCGAACCACAAGACTTTGTTGCTAAAGATGAAGAAACAGGAAAATATTATTATGTTGAAATCACAGATAGTGGAAAATTTTATCCATACACATATGTACAATATGCATGGTGGAAAACAAATGCAGGTGGTAATTCTGACAAAGTTGAAACTACAGCATTTTCAAAAGAAGCAGAAGCATTTGAAGAATATATTAATAAAGTTGCAAAAAGAGATTCAGAAGGTAAGATTATTTATGAATCAAAAACAGTTACTGTAAATGGTAAAACTGCTACTATACAAGCACCTGTAATAGAATATGTAGTTACAGGTGATGACTCAAAAGCTGAGGTTCAATATGATGAAGATCATGAAAAATTCTTAATTGGACCATTCAAACTAAATTATTATGAAGAATCAGTTACAACAGAAAGAGGAACAGTTGATTTTTCAAGAATTATAGATTGCACATTAGTTACAAACTTAGGAGAGACAGATACTTCAAAATGGTTCTTTAAATACAATGATAGAAAAGATGATGATAAAGCTGCATTTCCACATAATGGAGAAGACTTTTATATAGTATTAGACTATGAAGAAAACTTAAGATATATATCAGATTTAAAATTTGATTTTGAATATATGAATGCAGGTGGTAATTATTCTAAATTAACTGGTGAATATTTTGAAGCTACATGGGAACCACAATCTAAAGCAATATGGTGTAATGAAGGAGCAAAAAATTGCCCATGTGGTGGTCATCATACATCAGCACACTATGATGAAAATGGTAATTTAACATGCCCAGGTGGTGCTAAGAGATGTTCTCATGGATATTACCATAACCATATTGCAAAATGGGAATATTGGTTAGAACTAAAAGATTTAACACCAAATGTATCACAACCTTTAGCTCAAGTATATGTTGGTGTTAGATGGTTAGAAAGGGCACAATTCTCATTCAATATTGAAATACCAAAACAAGAAGAATATATAAGATTAACATTCCCTATGGCTGGAGATGTTTGGATTGATTCTGAACCAGATAAAAAGAATCCAGACTTGGTAGAAGGAACAAGACAAAGTTCAGAAAAAGGATATAAAAATGCAGAGGTATACATATACAAAGTTAAGAAAGATGATAATGGAAACATTGTAAGTAGAGAATTAGCAGATGTATATGCTGAAGATAATAAAACAAAACTTGAATATCCAATTTATACAGATGAAAATGGACATTATGAAATTCCAAATATTACTGTACCTGGAGAAGGTGCTTCAAGTGATATGATAGAAGATAAATATCATGTTTCATATGATGTAGAATTTAAATATGATGGACAACATTATGAAGCTTCTAAAGCACTTCCAACATCAGATGGAAATGCTAAAACATATATTGATTCATCAAAAGAAGAAAAGAAAGCTTATGAAAATGATTCAATAGCATCAGAAAATCAAAATGTTAGAGATGAATACAATAAGAAATTTACAGAAATATATGGTGGAAATAGTATCGATAAAGAAGGTAATACAGTAGGATATTCAACAGATGGAAAAGATACATTAAAACTAGACTATACATCAACAGAGTTTTCATTACCAAATAGTGAAAATACTAGAAGATTATCTAGTTTAACTGTATTAGATGAACAAGAACATATAATTGAACAATACAAAATGGTAGCTACAACAGGTAATACAGGAGTTTATTATCCTGTAGATAATAAGATATCTATTAGTGAAGCTGATGATGTTAAAGAATTAAGTGTTGTTAAAGATGAAAAAGGAAAAACAACAACATACAAAACATTATATGATTATATGTTACATATAAATTTAGCAGTAAAAGAGAGAGAAAAAGCTGACTTATCAGTGTTTAAAGATTTATATAAAGCAGAAATATTAGTTAATGAAAAAGAAATAACTAAGAAATTTAATAAATATGTAGATGTAGAAGAAGAAGCAAATAGAGATGCATTAGAAATTCAAATTGAAGCTTGTAGAATTGGAACATATCACATTGGATTATATAGTTCAGACTATGAATATCGTTCAACTGTATATGAAAAGAGTGCAGATGTTGTAAAAAATATTAAAGCTGATACTGACTTAAAAGTTTATTTAACATATAGAATTGCAGTAAATAATGAAAGTCAAGCCAAAACAGATTTACTAGCAACAGTAAATCAAATAAATGATTATTATGATAAATCATTTACATATATTGGAACAGATGTAAAAGCTAATGTATTAAATGATAAACAAGAAAGAATTAATAAGGTTGTTGCAGAAAGTCCATACTATAGAATAGTTAAGAAAGATGAACAACCAGAATATACATATTGGTCAGATAATATGGCTAGATTTACATGTAATGACGATAATAAGAACGTAAATGACAGTTATAAAAAATTAACAATTACAGATTTAAAAGATCAAAAATTAGCAGCTGGCGAACAACTTGAAATGTTCATTACATTCGAAGTTGACCAAAATGGTTATAAAGGAACTACTGAAAGACCAGAATTACTTGGAGAGAAAAATAATATTGCAGAGATTGCAAATTACTCTACATATTATACAAATGGAAAAGTAGCTGGTATTGTAGATAGAGATTCTGCTCCAGACAACATTGATTTAAATAGAAATGTTAAAGACTGGTATGAAGATGATACAGAATCTGCTCCAGCAACAAAAATAGAATTATTTAGATATAATAGAGAACTAAACGGAAATGTTTGGGAAGATCAAGAAAGTCAAGAATTGCTATATGGTCAAAAAGTTGCAAATGGTTTAATGGAAAATGGAGAAAAAGCTGTAAAAGATATAGATGTACAACTTGTTGAAAAAATCAAAATAGATGGAGTTGAATATGAGAAAATCTGGACTGAAGATGATTTCGATTTGACACCAGAAGAAAAATCTGAATATAGATTAAAAGATGTAACAACAGATGAAAATGGACATTATTACTTCAAAGGTATTTTAGCTGGTAACTATGTTGTAAGATTTAAATATGGAAATAAAGAAGCAACAGCTAAATATAATGGACAAGATTATAAAAACACAGCTTACCAAGCAGGCATGACAAATGAAGATGGAACAACTACATTAAATAATGAATGGCAAAATTTAAAATCAGATACTACATTGAATCAAGCTAGAGTATCAGATGCTAGAGATTATGAATTACAAAGAATGAAAGTAGTTGCATACTCAAGATTTATAGATAATGAAATAGGAACTATACTAGAAAGTGCAGATCAAGAAACAAAGAACAAAGAATTACTTGAAAATACTCAAATGGTAGCAAATACAGCAAAATTAAATATTGAAATAGAACATCAAGATTATATAGACTATGGAGATGTTAAATTAGTTAATGGATTACAAGAATTTACATATACTATAAATAACATCGACTTTGGTCTAGAAAGAAGATCTGGAACAGCAATAGACTTAGAAAAGAGAATCTCAAATATAGCATTATACAAAGATGATGGAAATACATTATTATTAAGTGTCTTTTATAATGAAGATGGAACAGTTAATAAAACAAAAACAGATTCAAAATATGTATCTAAGATAGCACATTTAGATGAACAAAATAATCTTCAAGGATTTGAATATATTCCAATGGAAGATTCATACAGAAATGGAGCTACTTTAAAAATTACATATCAAATCACAGTAACTAATAATTCTGAAGTCGATTGGACAGGAAAACTTGCAAAATATAATGACAGTTCATCAATATTAGATAAAGTTTCTGAACTTGAAAAAACAGAACCTTATGTTTCTGGAGAAATGATTGAATATGGTAAATATGTAGGCTTAAACTATTATAACAACCAAAATAATGACCAAGATAAGATTGTAAAAACAAAAGTTGAAAAAATAATTGATTATGTAGATAATGACTTATCACCAGATTCAGAAGCTAATACATTAGTTGAAAATGGAAGCTGGATTCAAGTTTCAATAGATGATTTAAGAAATAACAAATTAATAGGTGATAATGTATATACTATGGTAGGGGGAGAAAAACAATTAGTAGATTCTAAGAAAAGAAACTATATTTCACCTACAAAGAGTAATATATTATTATCAGATAATGAGTTATATAATCCAAGTGCTATAGCTGAATTAGTACCAGCATCAGCTTCAGAAGGCACAGGAGAAAAATCAAGTGGAGAAATTAGAGTAGTTGTTACAAAACAATTAACAGAGAATAATTCTGATAATGATATTTATAATAATATTGCTGAAATAGCATCATACTCAAATACAGTAGGTAGAAGAGATGAACTTGCAGTGCCAGCAAATGCAGAGGTATATAGAGGAGAATACACAGCAGCTACTGGATATGAAGATGGAAAATTAGTTACTGATTATGAAGGAGCAAAAGAAATTACTGTAGGAGGTAAAATTTTACATCTAAACGGTGAAAGAGATGCAGATTCTCCAAACTTGATAACAGTATCAGAACCTAATGGTATTTCTAGTAGAGAATACAACAAAAGAACATATGTAATAACAATTGCAATTTCTGGAATTATATTGGCAATAGGAATAGTTGTTATTAAGAAAAAAATCATCAAATAATTAAGAATTAAATATTAATAACAAGCTAGAATAAAGCGGGTAGTAAATAGACTACTCGCTTATATTTTTGTATATATATTTAAAAAAAGGAAAAAATATCAATCAGAATATACTCTAAAATTACGGAGGTTAAAAAAATTCTGATATGAGCAAATATAATTATCTAAGTACAAAGGGAGCAAATTTAGAAGATAGTCAATTATTTGAATATATAAAACATTCTGCAGAAGAGCACATAATAGTTAAAAACAGCGATAAGAGAACATATCCAAGAAAAAAAATAAAAAATGATTTTGAAAATATTTTAAAAACATATCAATTATTAAATGAACATTTGAGATTAGGAATAAATATACATTCGGCTGGAGAATGGTTATTAGATAATTTTTATGTAATTGAAGAATGTGAAAAAAATGTGGAAAAAAGCTTAACTTTGAAAAAATACAAAAAACTACCAGGACTTGAAAACGAAAAGTATAAAGGCATTTCGAGAATTTATGTTTTAGCCAGTGACATAGTTGGCCTAAGTTCTGATATAGTTTCTGAAAAAAAGATAATACAATCTATAGACAATTATCAATTAAGAAAAAATTTATCTATGGAAGAAATATGGAATATAGGAATATTTCTACAAATAGTTATAATTCAGAAAATATCTGAAATTTGTGAGAAAATTTATTATGCACAACTACAAAGGTATAAAGTCGAAAATACATTTGAAAGATTGGTTGAATTAAAGCCAAATAATAAAAGAACTTTTAAGAATAAAATTAATAATAAAAAAAGCTCTTATGATTTAAACTATTCATATGTCGAATATATGACATACAAATTAAGAAAAATTGGGAAAAATGGAAATCAATATATAGATGTTTTAGAGCGAGAAATAAAAAAGTTAGGGACTACAATAGATGATATTGTACAAAAAGAACATCTATATATAGCAACATTAAAGATTAAATTAGGAACACTTATCACTTCATTAAAAGAAATTAATAGAATAAATTACCAAAACATATTTGAACAAACAAATAAAACTGAAGAATTATTAAATCAGGATCCTAGTGGTTATTTTATAAATCAAACAGATGAAACGAAGGAATTATATCGAGAAAAAATAAAAAAAATATCAGATAAATTTCAATTATCTGAAATATATATTACAGAAAAAATATTGAGTTTATCAAAAAAATATGCTGATAGTAAAAATATTGAAGATATGAAAAAATCACATGTAGGTTATTATTTGATTGGAGATGGAAAAACACAATTAAAAGAAGAACTATTAGAAAAAAGAATCTATAAGGTAAATAAAAATATAAAGGTTAATATTTATTTATTTTTTGCAATTATTATTCCATTATTTTTGGATTTGATTGCATCATATAAATTTACAAATCAATTAGGGAGTTATCTTAGAATAATAGTATTTATATTTTTATATATTCCATTATATGAAATTAATATAAGGATAATAAACTATGTGATAAGTAAAATTATAAAAAGTATCAAAATACCAAAATTAAATTTTGAAGATGGAATTGATGATGAATACAAAACTATGGTAGTTATGCCATGTATTTTAGAGGATGAAAAAAAGGTTAAAGAGTGCTTTGAAAAACTTGAGGTATATTATTTAGCAAATAAAGATAAAAATATATTTTTTACCCTTCTCGGAGATTGCACAACTTCTGAAAAAAAAGTGGAAAAAGTGGATGAAAATATTATTAAAAGAGGAATAGAAATTCAAAAAAGCTTAAATGAAAAATATTCAGAAAAAACAAGATTTAATTTTGTATATAGGAAAAGAAGATGGAATGAAGGAGAACAAAAATATATAGGTTGGGAAAGAAAAAGAGGGCTTCTAATACAATTTAATGAATTATTGATAAATCATGAAAATGAAGATTTTATAATAAATACATTAGAAAAGTTTGATGAAAAAATAAAATATGTAATTACATTAGATTTTGATACAAACTTAGTTTTAGATTCTGCTAAAAAACTAATTGGAGCAATGGCACATATATTAAACACGCCAGTAATAAAAGAAAACATAGTTGTAGATGGATATGGAATAATGCAGCCTAGGATTGGAATATCACTAGAAGATTCGCATAAAAGCTTATTTTCAAAAATTTTTTCTGGAAACTCTGGAATAGATTTTTATACAAATGCGGTATTTGATATTTACCAAGATTGCTTTGGTGAGGGAATTTTTACAGGAAAAGGAATTTATGATTTAGAAATATATCAAAAACTTTTAAAAGACAAATTACCAGAAAATAGAATTTTAAGCCATGACCTATTAGAAGGAAATTATTTAAGATGTGGGCTAGTTTCTGATGTGGTTTTATTAGATTCATTTCCTAGTAAATATGTTTCATATTTAGAAAGAGAAAATAGATGGACTAGAGGGGACTGGCAAATTTCAAAGTGGACTAATCCAAAAACAAAACATGATAATAATCCAATTAACAGGCTTGGAAAATATAAAATTTTCGATAATTTAAGAAGAAGTATTCTAAGACTATCTGAATTTATAGTTTTATTAATAGCTATAGGATCAAAAAATATTTGGTTATTATTAATTGCTTTAAATTCTATTTATATACCAACATTATTAGAAATAGTAAATAAAATAATTTTTAGAAAAAGTATGTCAGATGAAAAAATATATGCAGATAAAAAGTTTAGTAAAAATGTTTCAGGTGTAATGGGGGCACTTCTTAGAAACGCAATAGATTTTATTTGCTTACCTACAAGTTCTTTAAATAATTTATTCGCAATTCTAAAAACAATATATAGATTGAAAAAAAATATTAAATTACTAGAATGGAAAACATCTGATGCAGTCGATAAAGAAACTGAAAATAGTCTTGAATATTATTGTAATAAAATGAAATTTAATATTATAGCTGGAATTTTAATTTTTGGATTTATGAATCCTTTAGGCATGGTATTTGGAACTTTATGGATTTTAGCTCCATATATAATGTGGAAATTAAGTCAGACAACAAAAAACAAAAGATTTATAAGTATAGAAAATAAAAGGTATTTATTAACATTAGCCGAAGAAACATGGAATTATTTTAAAGACGGAATAAATAAAGAAAATAATTATTTAATTTCTGATAATTATCAATTAGATAGAAAAAACAAATCAGTAACAAGAACTTCTTCAACCAATATTGGCCTTGAAATCATGTCTATTATTTCAGCTACTGATATGCAATTTATTTCTGAAGAAGAGGCAATATCATTATTGAAAAAAGTATTAGAGGTTATAAGAATTTTGCCAAAGTGGAATGGACATTTATATAACTGGTATAATATCAAAACATTAGAGCCTCTTAGACCAGAATACATTTCAACAGTAGATAGTGGAAATTTTGTAGGATATTTATATGTATTAAAAAGATTTCTTATAAATAAAAATGCAGAAAATGAACTAATTAGTATTGTTCAAGAATTAATTAGAAATACAGATTTTAAATACCTATATAGTCAGAAAAATAGATTATTTTCAATAGGTTTTGATTTATCAAGTAATAGTTTAAGCGATTCATATTATGACTTTTTAGCCTCAGAATCTAGACAAACAAGTTTTGTAGCAATAGCGAAAAATGATATTAAATATAAGCATTGGATTAATTTAAGTAGAACATTAACATCATCAGATGGATATAAAGGACTAATATCATGGTCTGGAACTTCTTTTGAATATACTATGCCAAATTTAATTATGGATATTGAAAAAGGAAGCCTTTTAGACGAAAGTTGCAATTTCGCTAAAAAAAGTCAAATTAAGTATGCCAAAGTGAACAATATTCCTTGGGGAATTTCAGAGTCAGCGTATTCTTTAAAGGACTTACATGGAAATTACCAATATAAGGCATTTGGAATACCATGGCTTGGATTAAAAAGAGGGCTTGAGGATGAATTGGTTGTTAGTCCATATGGTTCAATTTTATTTTTAGATTATGGAATAGAAGATGTAATTAATAATTTGAAAAAAATTGAAGTCTATAATATGAGAGGAAAATATGGATTTTTTGAAGCAATTGATTTTACAAGAGAAAGACTAAATTCAAAAAGAAAGTATGACCTTGTGAAAACATATATGGCACATCACCAAGGACTAATTTTAAATTCTATTAATAATGCAATTAATAATAACATTTTGAAAAAGAGGTTTATGCAGAATCCTGAAATAAAGGCTGTCAAAATTTTACTAGATGAAAGAATGCCAGAAAATGTTGTACTATCAAAAAATAAACAGAACAAAGTAAGCAAAGGTAAATATTTTAATAAATATGAAGATAAAGATATTGTTATTGATAAAAAGAGTAATTACAAAAGATATAATAGTATTTCAAGTGATGATTATACAAACATCATTAATAATTATGGACAAGGTTATAGTAGGTTTAAAAGTATACAAATAAATAGATATAGAAATAGAAACGATTGTGATGAAGGAATTGGCCTATATTTTAAAAATTTACAAACGAGGAAAATATGGAGTAGCTTTGAAAATGATAAAGTAATTTTCTCTCAATCAAAACAAGAATTTATCACAAGAAAAGAAAACATAGAATCTGATATTAAGGTATTTTTAGATCCAAATGAATCAACAGAAATTAGAAATGTAAGTATTAAAAACTATGGAATTTTAAAAAATGATTTGGAAGTTTATTTTTGTTTAGAACCATTATTAACCAAAGTAGAAGAAGATATAGCTCATCCAGCTTATAATAATATGTTTCTAAAGTTTAATTATTTGAAAAATGATAATATAGTTATCTGCTCTAGAAAAATAAATGATAAAACAATATTTCTTGGTGTTAAACTATTGCAAGATCAATCAAATGATGTGGAATTAGAGCTAAATAAAGAAAGATTTTTAGGACGTAATAATAAAATACCAGAAGCGGTTATAAATTCTAGTAGATTAACAAATGAAGAAATTGAGACAGTTGAGCCAATTATTGCATTTAAAACCAAAATAGAGTTATATCCAAACGAAGAATATAAAATAAATTATATTATTTCTATATCATATGATATGGAAGAATTAGTAAAATATCTAAAACATGCAAATTCTGAAAAAATAGAAAGTATATCAGATTTGGCAAAAGCTAAGAGTCTGGAAGAAATAAAATTTTTAGAGCTCAATGGCCAAAAAGTTGAAAATAATCAAAGAATTCTTGGACATCTGATTGAAAAAGATAAACCTAAATATTTAAATAATTGCTATAGAAATGAAGATATTTGGAAATTTGGTATATCAGGAGATTATCCAATAATTTTAGCTGAAATCAGAAATATCAACGAGATTTATCTTATAGATGAAATGCTTGAAACTATTGAATTTTTTAATGTGAAAAATATGAAGATTGATCTGATAATATTAAATAAGGAGAAAAACGCATATGAAACAATAGTTAAAAATGAAATATATGAAACTATAAGGAACCATAGGTTAGATTATCTTTTAAATAATCAAATTTTTGTAATAAATAACAATGAGCAAGATGAAAATGATATAAATGTTCTAAAAAGTGTAGCAGATATATGTTTTTCAGGAATAATTGGAGGAGTAAAAAACAATCTTGATGAAATAGAAGAACTAGACAATGCAGAAGAAAATATAGATATAATAAAAGACTATAAGTATAGTGATAGTAAACCGATTATAGAAAAAGAATTAGATTTTCCAAATGAAATTGGTGGTTTTAAAAAGAATGAATATGTAATAAATGTTAGTGATAATCATGTTCCACCAAGAGCGTGGTGTAATGTAATTGCAAATAAAGAATTTGGAACAATTACAACAGAAAATGGTGGAGGCTATACTTGGATTGAAAATAGTAGATTGCAAAGAATTACAACCTGGGAAAATGACCCTATAAAAGATTTTCAACCAGAGATGATATGGATTAAAGATTTAAATAAAAAAAGATATTGGCAATTTGGAGGTGATTCAAGTAAAAATAATTATCAAGTCAGGTTTGGACAAGGTTACTCAAAATATATCCAAAATAATGAGGATCTAATACAGGAAAATATAATCTTTATTCCAATTGATAAAAAGGTAAAAATAAATAATATTTCAATAAAAAATATGAGTAATACTGATAAAAGATTAGTTTTATATTATGTATTAAATTTTAGCTTAGGAGAAGAAAAAAGGAAAAATCTAGGAAAAATAAAAGTTTCAAAAATTGATAATAAGATTATTGTTGAAAATATTTGTAAAAGTAATTTTGATAAAAAAATAGAAATTGGCTGTAGTGAAAAAATAGTCGATATTTTTGGAGGAGGTAAAAAGCTAAAAACTACTGGTAATATATTAATTGGAAATGAATTAATAATAGAAATTCCTCTCGAAATTAAGTCTTTTGAGAAAAGAAATGTCAATATTCTTATGGGAGATAATATAGATGAATTTATAGAAAATAGATCTGTTACAAATGCATATGAGAATGTTGAAAAATACTGGAATTCAAAGTTAAGTGTTGTTACAGTTAAAACACCTTCTGAAAAAATAAATCTATTTATGAATTATTGGCTTATATATCAAACAATTGCGTGTAGAATAAATGCTAAATCCGGTTTTTATCAGTCAGGAGGAGCTACAGGATTTAGAGATCAACTTCAAGATTGTTTAGGAATGAAATGGATTGATATAAATCTGTTACATTTTCAAATCATACAAGCTGCCAAACATCAATTTAAAGAAGGAGATGTACTTCATTGGTGGCATAATGAAAACATGACAGGAATAAGAACAAAAATATCAGATGATTTACTTTGGCTACCATATAGTGTATTAGAATATATTGAATTTACCAATGATTATAGTATTTTAGATGAAGAAATTGAATATGTTACAGGAATACAAATTAATGAAGAAAAAGAAAAATATGATAAATTCAAGTATACCAATGAAAAAGACAAATTATATAAACATTGCATAAATGCTATAGAAAAAAGTTTGAATTTTGGGAAAAATGGATTTCCTAAAATCGGAACTGGTGATTGGAATGATGGATTTGATAGAATAGGACATAAAGGGGAAGGCGAAAGTGTATGGCTTGGATTTTTCTTATATGATATTTTGAATAGATGGAATGATATTTTAAAATATAAAAAAGATAATGATAAAATTAAGAAATATGAAATTATTAAAAATAAATTAAAAAATAATTTAAATACAATTGGCTGGGATGGACAGTGGTATAGGCGTGCGATTAATGATGATGGAATAATTATTGGAAGTGAAAAAAATAAAGAATGCAAGATAGATAGTATTTCACAAAGCTGGGCAGTCATTTCAGACGCTGCTACAAACGATAAAAAATATATTGCAATAGACTCTGCTAAAAGATACTTAGTTGATGAAGAAAACAAAATAATAAAATTATTAACACCAGCTTTTAATAGTTTAGAAATAAAACCTGGTTATATTGAAAGATATCCAGAAGGGGTAAGAGAAAATGGAGGGCAATATACACATAGTAGTATTTGGCTTATATGGGCATATGCAAAATTAGGTATGAATGATGATGCTTTAAAATATATTGAAATGATAAATCCAATTACACATACGGAAAATTTAAGTAGTATTCAAAATTACAAAATAGAACCATATGTAATACCTGGGGATATCTATGATAATAAATATATGAAAGGTAGAGGTGGATGGAGTTGGTATACTGGGTCTAGCAGCTGGTATTATAAGATTTGTTTAGAAAATATTTTAGGGCTAATTAGAAAGGGAGATAGGCTCTATTTACCTGAAAAAATCCCAAGTACTTGGGATTGGTTTGATATTCAATATAAGTATAAAAGTAATATTTATAATATAAAGGTTAGAAAAAAAAGTGAAGCAAATAAAGCCGAAATTTTTCAAAATGGCAAAATAATAGAAAAAAACTTTGTCGAATTAAAAGATGAAAATAAAGTTGTAAATATTGAAATAAAAATGTAAAAAAACAAAAAAACTTGATGAAATTACTTGTTAAAAAAAATACTTTATGATATATATATTGTTATAAATATCTAAATTAATGTTCTAAACTTTAAAAAATCTTTAAAGCGTAGAACACAAATAGAAAGGGGTATCCTTGTGGAAGAAATAAATATTGGAAGAGACTTTAATAAAAAAACAATATTAGTTGTAGATGATGAAGAAAGTATAGTCGATTTATTAGTATATCATTTGCAAAAAGAAGGGTATGATACTTTACAAGCATATGATGGAGTAACAGCTGTAGAAATGGCTCTTAAAGAAAAACCTGATTTAATATTATTAGATGTTATGCTACCTAAAATGGATGGAATAAGTGCATGTAAAAGAATCAGATATTCATTAAATGTACCGATACTTATGATTTCTGCAAAAGATACAGAATTAGATAAAGTTGTCGGACTTGAAATGGGAGCAGATGATTATATTACGAAACCATTCCAACATAGAGAGGTTATGGCCAGAATAAAAGCAAATTTAAGAAAAGCAGAACTAGTTGCACAAGCTGAACTTAAAACAGAAAATATGGAGAATGAAGAAAACATTATTACTGTTGGTGATCTTACACTTGATCTTAAAAAGGTTGAAGCTAGAGTTAAAGGTGAAGTAGTTGATCTTACTATTAAAGAGTTTGAAGTATTAAAATATTTAGCATCACAGCCTGGTGAAGTAGTAACAAGAGAGATGTTATTAAAGAAAGTTTGGGGATATGATGATTATGTTGGTGCAATCCGTACAGTAGATGTTACAGTTAATAGAATAAGAGATAAGATAGAAAAAGATAAAGCAAATCCAAAATTCCTAATAACCAAAAGAGGCGTTGGCTATTATGTTGTTGGTAATAAATAAACCACAAAAGACATTTTAATAAGGAAAATCCTTGCTAAAATGTCTTTTTTTGAGGGATAAGAGATAAAAAATATAGCCTATAAAATTAGACTATATTTTTTTATTTTTCAAAATAGGAAAAAATGTGTTACATCTCGATTACAAGTAGTAATAAACTATTGAATAAAAAAATAAAAATGGTATAATATTCCTAAATGCTTGTGGATGCAGGAGAGAAAGATGTTAAAAAGTGTACAAATAAAAATAGTTGTCATATTTATGATAATTGGAGTTTTGATGATAGGAGTTCAAGGAATACTTTTTTCTGTTGAACTAAACCAATTGCAAGGCGCCATAAATAATAATGGAGATATACTACAAATAATTGAAAATGTGTCATTCAAAACTAAAGCATTGACAGGAATTTTATTAATAATTTACACATTGATATCAATATTAGTTGGAGCATTTGTGACAAAAATGATAATAAATCCTATTGCTAGACTTACAGAAAGTGCAGAAATGGTTGCAAAAGGAGGAAAATATCAAGTAAAGCAGGTAGAAGATAAAAAAAGCAAAACAGAAGTTGATGATTTAACTAAAGCTTTTAATATGATGCATACAGAGTTAAATGAAAACTTAAAAGAAGTATCAAGACAAAAAAAGCAAATAGAAACAATATTATTACATATGAATGATGGAATTTTAGCTTTTGATATTGAAGGTAATATAATACACAAAAATAATGCAGCAAATCAATTATTAGGGTTAACTGGAAAAGAAGTAACATTTTCTGAAATATTTGATAAAATCGATTCAAATATTAACTTAGAAAAAATAATATATTTAGAGGATTGGACATCAACTGAAGAAAAAGTTTCAGTAGGTGAAAAAACATTAAACTTGTTTTTTGCTGCATTCAAAGATGAAGCAGATAGACCTGAAGGCGCTATAGTTGTTATCCAGGATATTACTGAACATATAAAATTAGATTCTATGAGGACAGAGTTTGTTGCTGATGTATCACATGAGTTAAAAACTCCAATAACTTCAATATTAGGATATGCAGATACTTTACTTGAAGATGAGTGTGATGAAAATACATCTAAAAAATTTCTTCAAAGGATTTCAACTCAAGCAAATAGAATGTCGGAGTTAGTTAGTGATTTATTAACTCTTTCAAGATATGATGCAGATATGATTAATAGTAGAAAAGAAGAATTTGATTTGGGAGACTTAGTTAAATCAATATATGATAGTTTTTCTTTTGAAATTGACAAGAAAAACCAGAAAGCAGAATGCTTTGTTACAGCCGATGTACCTCATGTTGTTGCTGATAAGGCAGGAATAGAACGAGTTGTAACAAACATATTATCAAATGCTATTAAATATACTCCAGAAAAAGGAGAAATCAAGATATATGTAGGATTTGTATATAATGATGCATATATTAAGGTTATTGATACTGGAATTGGAATTCCACAAGAAGATATTGAAAAGGTTTTTGAAAGATTTTATAGGGTTGATAAGGCGCGAACAAGAGAAATGGGAGGAACAGGTTTAGGTCTATCAATTGCAAAAGAAATTTTAGACAAAAACAATTCAAAAATTGATATTAAAAGTGAACTAGGTAAGGGAACAGAAGTGGTAATTAGAATACCAGCAAAAAAATAATAAAGGTGGTAAAAAAATGAGAAGTTTATTTCAAAATACTACATTAAATTCATCAGATAAAGCAATAATTATAGTTTTAGCTTTTATAGTAATAGCATTAGTGCTGGTTATTATGTATAAAATAGATAGTATTCCTGATGAATATAAAAAGAATAAAAGAATAAAAAGAAAAGAAGTTGACGAAGATTTAGAAGAACAAATTGAAGATGAAGATACTGCAGAAGACAAGGTAGAAGAACTATTTAATAATAGACAAGAATTTGTTGAAAATGATGATTTTTATAAAATGCCAATTGATGATGATTTATATTATGAAAGTAATAATAATGAATTTGATTTGCAAAAAGATAATTCTGATATTGATGTAAAAGATGCAGAAATTCAAAAATTTGATGAAGAAGAACCACAGAAAGAAATGCAGAATGTTATAGAAGAAGAACCGCAAGAAGAAATGCAGAATGATATAGAAGAAGAACCGCAAGAGGAAATGCAGAATGTTATAGAAGAAGAACCGCAAGAGGAAATGCAGAATGTTATAGAAGAAGAACCACAAAAAGAAATAGATAAATTTATAGATGATTTACCAAAAACAGAAAATGAGACTATTAATATAGATTTTCAAAATGATTTTGATGAATTTTTAGCTAGTATACAAGATGAGAATGAAGAAGAAAAATCTAAAACCAGAAAGACAACAGGAACTGCTACTAAAAGGAAAACTAGTAAGAAAACAGAAGAAAATAAGACAGAAGAAAGTGTAAAAAAAGAAAAAAAGCCAGCTACTAAAACCCAAAATACAAAGTCAACAGTGGCTAAAAAAGGAGCAAAGGCAAAGACAACGAAAAAAACTACAACAAAAAAATAAAATAGAAAGGTCAGAAAAGAAAATTGAATCCTAAAGTAAAAAATGCATTAGAATGGGGCTATTGTATTATTATTGCAATCGTAATCTCATTACTAGTTAAAAACTTTGTAGGAACTCCTACAATAGTAAAACAAAGATCAATGTATCCAACATTAAAACCTGATGAAAGATTAATCTTAAACAGATTAGCAGTAACATTTCACAAAGATATTAAAAGAGGAGATATAATAACATTTGAAGCACCAAGCGTTCCTAAAATAGATGCCAAAGATGCAGATATGTCAAATCCAGTTGCAGTATATAATAATGAACCAAAAGGATGGATAAAAAGATTTATATACTATGGCCTAGAATGGGGAAAAATAACATACATAAAAAGAGTAATTGCATTACCTGGTGAACACATTGAAATAAAAGATAATAAAGTTTTTATAAATGGAAATGAATATCACGAAAGTTATTTAAATCCATCTGTAGTTACTACAGACCTAGGAGGAGAATTTACAGATTTAATAGTTCCAAAAGGATATGTCTTTGCTATGGGAGATAACAGACCTGAAAGTACAGATTGTAGATCTTTTGGATGCGTTCCAATTAGTAAAATAGAAGGTATTGTAGCATTTAGATTTTGGCCACTTAACAAATGGGGAAATCCTGATAAAAAATAGCATCATCTCTAGGAGGCACATGCGGTGGAAACAAGAATTAAGGGCAACTTAAATAAGAGAAAAGAATTAGATAAAATTGTGCAATCAAATAGTGTATTGCACAGTTACTTATTCATAGGACAAGAGGGAATAGGAAAAAAGGAGATTGCAAAAGAATTCGCAAAAAAAGTATTATGTCTTACCAAAGAGAATAATTGCAATTGCAAGTCTTGCTTATGCTTCTTGTCTAATAATCACCCAGATCTTCAAATAGTTAATGAAGAGGGTGATATAATAAAGATTAATCAAATTAGACAAATAGTTCAAACTGTTTATGAAAAGCCAATTTTATCAACTAAAAAGGTATATATAATAAATGATAGTGACAAGATGACAAAAGAAGCACAAAATAGTTTATTAAAAACATTGGAGGAACCACCAACATATTCAGTTTTTATTTTAATTGCCTCAAATCAAGATATGTTACTAAATACAATAAAATCTAGATGTACAAAAATATTTTTTGATAACCTAAATACAAATGAATTAAAAGAAGTATTATGCCAAAAAGGTATGGAGATTGATTTATCAGATAAGATGATAAACCTTTTTAATGGCAGTGTAGGAAAAGCTCTAAAGATACTCGAGAAAAAAGATATATTTGAACAAGTTGATAAATTTATTGATTCTCTAACTGAAAAAAGTATTATAGATTTATTAAATAATAAAGAAATATTTATAAAAGAAAATATTTATGAAATACTAGAATACTGTTTAGCATCATTTTTTAATATTGGAAAAGAGACAAAAGATATCAGATATTTAAACTGTGTAAAATATATCCAAGAGACAATAAATCGTATTAAGCAAAATAGTAATTTTGATATGAGTATTGACTATATGTTATTAAAAATTTGGGAGGAAGTTAATGAAAACAATCGTAGGAATTAAATTTAAGAAACCCGGCAAAATGTACTACTTTGATCCTCAAAACCTTAAATTAGAACCAGGAACAAAAGTTATTGTCGAAACTGCCTTGGGAGATGAATATGGAGAAGTAATTATTGGAAATAAAGATATTAGTGAAGAAACATTAAATAATCCACTTAAAAAGGTTTTAAGAATAGCAACAGAAAAAGACACAAAATCATATAAAGAATATAAAGAAAAAGAAGATGATGCCTTAAAAAAATGCCAGGAAAAGATACAAAAACATGGGCTTGATATGAAGCTTATTGATGCAGAGTATAAATTTGATGGAAGTAAACTAATATTCTATTTTACAGCTGATGGAAGAATTGATTTTAGAGAATTAGTAAAAGATTTAGCCGCCATATTTAAAACTAGAATTGAATTAAGACAGATAGGGGTAAGAGATGAAATAAGAAGAATGGACGGAATAGGACCATGTGGAAGACAATTATGTTGTTGTTCATTTTTAGGCAATTTTGAAACAGTTTCTATCAAAATGGCAAAAGAACAAAATATTTCTCTAAATCCATCTAAAATTTCGGGATGTTGTGGCAGATTAATGTGTTGCTTAAAATATGAAGAATGCGTTTATTCAGAAAAGCTAAAAAGGTTACCAAAAATTGGAGCAATAGTAGAAACACAAGAAGGTACAGGAGAAGTTTGTGGAATTGAAACATTAAAAGAAATAGTTAAAGTAAAGCTAAATGATGGCGAAGAGAGCTATTACAAAAAATTTAATAATAAAGATATTAAAATAATAAAAGATGCAGAAGAAGAAGATAAGTTAAATGTTGAAAATCAAGAAGATCTTAAAGAATTAGAAAAACTTGAAAAATTAGAAAAAATGGACCAAAAAGAAGAAGAAAACATTTAACTTATATTGAGGGAGAAAAAAATGAAAATATTAATAAAAAATGCTACATTACTAGATATGGTTAAAGATGAACCTAATATTAGAAAAACAGATATACTTATTGAGGAAAAATATATTAAAAGTATTGATGAAAATATAGAATGTGAAGATGCAGAAATTATAGATGCAAAAGAAATGTTAGTAATGCCAGGGTTTGTAAATACTCACACACATCTAGCAATGAGTATTTTTAGAGGTTATAAAGATGATCAAAAATTAATGGATTGGCTTGAAAACGCCATTTTCCCAGTAGAGGACAAACTAAGACCTGAAGATATATATTGGAATTCATTTTTATCTTGCATAGAATTAATAAAAACAGGAACTACAACATGTAATGATATGTATTTTGGAATGGATAAAACAATTAAAGCTGTTGAAGAATCAGGCTTAAGAGGAGTTATGGCTTGGTGTATCACAGATACATCAATTAAAGATAAAATAATAAGAACCAGAGAATACCATGAAAAATACAATTATGAAGGAAGTAAAATAAAAATATATGTATCAGCTCATGCACCTTATTCTTGTTCTCCAGAGACAATTCAATTATGTGTTGATCTTGCCAAAGAACTAAATACAGGAATACATATCCATTTATCAGAAACATTACAAGAAGATAAAATCATAAGAAAAAGATATGGAAAAACAGGAACAGAGTATTTAAATGATTTACACGTATTTGATGTACCTGTTGTTTTAGCACATGGAATTTATATTTCAGATTCCGATATAGAGATATTAAGAGGAATTAAAGGAGGTATATCACATAATCCTATAAGCAATTGTAAGCTATCATCTGGTATATGTGATGTTACAAAACTTAGAAAAAATGACATTAATGTTGGATTAGGAACAGATGGAATTGGAAGTACTACAACATTAGATATGTTTGAAGAAATGAAAACGGCAGCATATCTTCAAAAAATTAATACAATGGAACCTACAGCAATTAAAGCCTATGATATATTAAAAATGGCTACAATCGAAGGCGCTAGAGTATTAGGGTTAGAGGATGAAATAGGAACTATTGAAGTTGGAAAAAAGGCAGACATTATCTTTATCAACACAGATAAAACACATTTATATCCAGAAAATGATTTATGCACAAATCTAGTTTATTCTGCGAATGGGGCAGATGTTGATACTGTAATAATTGATGGAAATCTAGTAATGAAAAATAGAAAATTAATAAATATAAATGAAAAACATGTTAAGAAAAATGTTGCAAAAGTAGTAAAAAGGTTGTTATAATATAACCAAATGTGAAAGGGGGAAATAAAAATGGCATATAAAATATCAGATCAATGCATAAGTTGTGGAGCATGCGCAAGTGCATGTCCAGTTGGAGCAATTTCACAAGGAGCAGAACATTATGAAATAAACAAAGAATTATGCATAGATTGCGGAACATGCGCTAGTGTTTGCCCAGTTGGAGCACCAGGGCAAGAATAATAAAGCAAAAACAAAACGACTATTTGCGGATAGTCGTTATTTTTTAAAATTTAAGTATAATATAAAAATAAATTATTGACATTTTGCACACAATTAAGGTATAATATTTTACATCGGAAGTACATACGGCCGGAATAGAAGAAAAAGTTAAATCCCACAAGATGGTGTAACGCTTCGGAAGGAGGGGAAATAAATGTCAGAGATTAAAGTTAATAATGGTAATATAGAAGATGCTCTAAAAAGATTTAAAAGACAATGTGCTAGAAATGGAGTATTACAAGAAGTTAGAAAAAGAGAGCATTATGAAAAACCAAGTGTAAAGAGAAAGAAAAAATCAGAGGCTGCAAGAAAAAGAAAATTTTAATAGTAAATAAGGGCGACATAATAGTCGCTCTATTTATTTGCAATTTACATGTTTTTCTCATGATTAAGAATGAGATAAAAACTAAGAATAGTAGTATTGAGAATAATAAAAAAATGTGATATTATTTAATACATTAAAGGAGTGAAATATTATGAAGAAAAGATTATTAGACGATTTAAAAGAAGCTATGAAAGAGAAAAACGAAATAAAGAAAAATGCTATTCAAATGGTAAGAGCGGGAATCCTACAAATCGAAAAAGACAAAGGAATAGAACTCAGCAATGAACAAATAGTTGAAACAATAGCAAAAGAAGTTAAGAAAAGAAAAGATTCAATTCCAGATTATGAACGTGGAGGACGAGAAGATTTAGTAAAACAAATAAAAGAAGAGATTAGTTATTTAGAAGTATATTTGCCAAAACAATTGTCAAGAGAAGAGATTGCAACAATAGTAAAACAAATAATCGAAGAAATTGGAGCAAGCTCTATGAAAGATATGGGAATAGTTATGAAAACTGCAAAAGAAAAGATGGGTGCTTCAGCAGATGGAAAAACAATTAATGAAATAGTAAAAGAATATTTATCATAAAAAGAAGGCGACCCTAAGGTCGCCAGTTTCTTTTTTACAATAAAAGAATAAAAAGAAACATATGGTTAAAAATACAATTAAGGAGAAGAACGTGAATTATTCAAAAAAGATAATAAAAGATGGAATTACATTACACCTTTTGAAAACAAAATTTAAAACAGATTATTCTGTATTTTTTCTAACACTTCCATTAAAGAAAGATACTATAACTGAAAATGCAATATTACCAGCTGTATTGAGAAGTGGAACAAAAAAATATGAAAACTTTCAAAAAATAACAGAAGAACTTGAAATGCTATATGGAGCATCTTTTGATTGTGGTATAGATAAAAGTGGAGATAATATAGTTTTAAAGTTTTTTATTGAAAGTATTAATGACGAATTTTTACCAAAATCAAATAATAATCTTATAAAATCAATAGATATATTATTAAATATTATTTTCGAACCATTAGTTGAAAACAATAGTTTTAATAAGAAATATGTAGAAACAGAAAAAAATAATTTAGAGATGATAATAAATTCTATTAAAGATAATAAAGATGTTTTTTCATATGAAAGATGTATTGAACTTATGTATCACGGTAATGGATATGGAATTAGTAAATATGGAAACATTAAAGATATTAAAAATATTAATTCACAAAATTTGTATAAATACTATGAAAATCTTATAAGAACCGCCAAAATTGATATTTTTATAAGTAGTAATTTTGAAAATAAAGAAATTGAAAAATATATAATTAATAATAAATATTTTAAAAATCTAAATCCAAGAAAAGAACCTATAATCATAAATAATTTTAAAAAGGAAATTAAGGAAATATTAAAACAAGAAAATATAATAAGAGAAAATTATGATGTAACACAAGGAAAATTGCAAATTGGATTAGACATACTTCCAAATGATTTTGAAGATTTCAGATTTATAGCGATTCTTTATAATGCAATATTAGGAAATGGAGTTAATTCAAAATTATTTCAAATTGTAAGAGAAAAAGAAGGATTAGCATATACTACAAAATCAGAATACATTGTACAAAAAAATAATATAATAATAAGCTGTGGTATAGAGTGTAAAAAATTTGAAAAAACACTAAATCTAATAAAAAGACTAATAGATGACATGAAGTGTGGCGATTTTTCAGAAGAAGATTTAAATAAGGCTAAAGGATATATAATTTCAGGAATTGATTCTATAGATGAAGAACAAGATTTGCAAATTTTGTATATTTTTGGACAAGAACTTTCTAAATTAGAAATGAGTATAGACGAATACAAAGAGAGAATAAAAAAAGTGTCAATACAAGAAATAAAAGAATTTGCTAGGTATATTCAAGTAAACACAGTATACTTTTTAGAAAATGGAGGAGAAAATGATAAAAATAATTGAAAATGAATTAATAAAAGAAAAAGTATATATAGAAAAACTTGAATCTGGATTTACAATTATCTGTATTCCTAAAGATAATACTAAAAAGAAATATGCAGTTTGCAGTGTTGGTTATGGTTCAAATTACAATAAGTTTATTGTTCAAGGAGAAAATACAATTACTGAAATTCCAGATGGAGTTGCACATTATTTAGAACATAAGATGTTTGAACAAGAAAGTGGAATAAACAGTTTAGATACACTTTCTTCATTGGGAGTTGATGCAAATGCGTATACTACAAATGACCACACAGCCTATCTATTTGAATGTACAAATAATTTTAATGAGGCACTAACTGAACTATTATCATATGTACAAACCCCATATTTTACTGATGAAAATGTTGAAAAAGAAAGAGGAATTATTTCTCAAGAAATAAATATGTATAATGATGACCCAGATTGGAAAGCATATATAAATTGCATGAATGCACTTTACAAAAAAAATCCAATAAAAATAGATATTGCAGGAACTATAGAAAGTATAAAAAAGATTGACAAAGAAACATTGTATAAGTGTTATAACAATTTTTATATACCAAGTAATATGTGTTTAATTCTAGTAGGAGATTTTGAACCAGCTACGATTATAGAAAAGGCAAAAAAGCAAATAAAAGATAATCAAAAAACAAAAGCTACAATTTTATATGAAAAAGAAGATATGAAAATAAATAAAGAGAAAATTGTTGAAGAAATGGATGTTTCAATTCCAATATTAACACTTGGTATAAAAGTAAATCCAAAAGAGGAAGAAACAATAAAAAGATGTTTGGGTATTGAAATAATTTTAGAGGTTTTATTTGGTAATAGTTCAGATTGCTTTAAAAAACTATATGAGCAAGGATTAATTTATGATAGTATACAAACAAGCTTTGAATGGAGCAAAGAAGAATTTGCACATATAATTATTCAATTAAAAACAGAAGAAATAAGTAAAGTAAAAAAACATATTATAGATACAATTAAAGATTTTCAAAATCAAGGGATTGAGGAAAATAAGTTAGAGCGAGCCAAAAGAAAAATATATGGATTATATGTTAGAGAATTTAATGATGTTTCTTCTGAAGGAACTCTTTTTGAAACAAATTTCATTAAAGGTATAAATCCATTTGAATATCTCGAAAAATATAGAATAATATCAAAAGAATATATAGAAGGTATATTAAAATCAGTATTTAGAATAGATAAAATGGTAGAATCATGTATAATACCGAAAAAATGTGTGGAATAAAATAAAAAAGGAAAAATAATTGGAATAATTTGTCGGACGAAATATTAGACAAAAACACAAAATTAGTTGACTACATTGTAAAAATATGGTATTTTATTCAAAAAGAAGCAATACTTTTGTAGAATAAAAGGAGTGATTGGCTTGATAAATGAAAAAATTTGTAAACTTAGAGAAAAATTAAATAAAAGTATACAAGACGGAGAAGATTACGACAAAATATATACAATTAGTGTAGAATTAGATAATTTAATAGCAGAGTATTATAAAGATGGAGAATAAAATGTAATAAAAAGGAATATATAAAACAAATATATTCCTTTTTTTAGTATTTTTTGTAGCTGTTAAAAAATGGAAAAACCTAAACTCCGCTTTACAACCGGTTTATGTTGCATTTAGAGAAAAAAGATGATATAATAATAAAAGTAATGAAACCTGTAAGATGATTATAAGGGGGAATAATAATGAGTGAATATACTTTTTTAACAGAAAAAGAATTAGAATTTGCACGTAGTAGAAGATTAAAAAATAAAGAAAAAAGGCCAGAAGAAGGTACAAGAGATTATTTCAAACAAAAAATAATAGAAAAATATATAGAAGAAATGGATAAGAAAGACTTGGATAAATCAGAAAGAGAAAGAATATTAGATACACTTGAACTATTATACCAATATGATACGGTTCAAGTAGTACATCATGATGATTATCCTCGCCTTTTTTCACCTGAACCAAAAATTCTTTTCCCACGCAAAATGGAGGCATTACAGAAAGATGAATGTCGTTTATTATTGGATGAGGGTGGCTATCTTGATGATGGATGGACGAAGCCTGAGGGGCCATTTAGAATATTAGATGTGGATGGGCTTAGGGATTGCATAAATAAATCATTAGAAAACGAAAAAAAAGAGAAAGCACGTGCTATGGTTAGGGATGCGAGTATAATAACACTTGAAGAATTACAGGCTGCGAAAAATAGATTCAAACAAAATAATAAATTTATGGAAATATTTAATGATATTACTGCTAGTAGCCAATTTACTAATGAACAAAAAGATAAATTAATAGCTATAGTGCAATTATTAAAAGAAAAAGGAATAATAAAAAGAAGGATACCACTTTCAAATCAATATGTTAGGCTTCCAGAAGAACTAACAGAACTACCAGAGGGAGAGTATTATTTCAAAGTTGGAGAAGGACTAACTGTTGATCCGGAAAAAGAAAGAAATATAAGATTAGCAGGGTTGAACAGTTTTATAGAATTAGCTCTTGAAGGTAAAAAAAGAGAAGGAACTGTAAATGTTAATGGGGCAGTTGCGAATGCGCTACAAGGAGACTATGAGATTCCTACTTCACCTAAGTTAGCTGAACAACCAGGTACAGAAATACATGGAAAAACATAGAGGAGGATTAATCTTATGAATAATTATCCTAGAGCATATAAAGAAGTATTAGAAATAATAAAACATTTTCCAAAAGATGAATATGAAAAAATTCCACAAGATATAATTAAGTTTTATGAAGAAAACATGGATAGAGATTATGAATTCTCAATTGATCCAAGTGTTGAATTATCGAAACAAGGCATATCTAAAGAAGCAAATGGAATTATAATAAGATTATTTCAAGATTATTTTGCGACAGAGAAGCAAAAAGAGACACTTAAAAGAATTCTTCAATTAAATGAGATAAAAAAAGACCAAGAAAAGAGAAAAAAATATAATCCAGATAACATATTTTAGTAAAAAAATCTTGAAATAATAACTAGTATGTAGAAAAACGTTGAAATTTAGGCAAAATTGGTGTATAATGAAAAAGTAAAAATGAGTAAATTAGGGGGAATAAAAAATGGAATTAACTCAAGAGAATTTAAACCAAATGGGACATAATAGAAAAAGAGCCATGGAAAGAGATGCATATTTAAGGAATTTAAAAAAACAAGTTCCAGAAATTGAGACAGATAAAGAAACGGAGCAAGCAATAGAAAATGCATTATACGCACTAAGTATAGGAGAGACTTTAGAATATATAGGAGAAGATTCGAAAGAAAGTGTTATGTTGAAAAGGACAGATTATCTTCCTAAAAATAATAGATATAGTTTAGTTAGGCGTGAATATAAATATAATCCTACCATTGGCGTTTGGAGTGACAATGGTGATAAATATATTACAATAGATGATTTGTGTAATGTTATAAGAAGCTCTTTAGCAAGAGAAATAACAGTTAAGAATGCAGCTGTTACAGCATTACGTTCTGATTATGTGCTACCACTAAATTCAAGAGGAAATGAAATAAAAGGACATGAAATAAAAGGTCAATAAGCAACGGAATAGTTTTATGAATAACTATTCAAGTTCATATATAGAAGTTCTAGAAATAACAAAGAAATAAGAAGAGGTACTCTAAAAAGGGTACCTTTTTATTGATATATTTTATTCAAATAAGTTATAATATAATAAATTATAAAAGGTAGGAGAGAATAAAAATTTATGATAGATTTAAAAGGAATAAATGTACTAAAACACAGTAGTATAAGAATAGCTAGAGAAAAAATAATATATATTGATCCATTTCAAATAGACATAGAATCACATGATGCTGACTTAATTTTATGTACCCACTCACATTATGATCATTTTTCACCAAATGACATAAAAAAAGTTTCAAATGAAAAGACCGTGATATTTGTTACAGAAGACTGTTTAGAAAAAACAAAAAAAATAGGATTTTTAGAAGAAAATATAATATCAGTAAAGCCATGGGAGAAATTTGATTTTTTAGGAATACTAATTGAAACAATACCTGCTTATAATAAATTCAAAGAGTTTCATCCTAAAAAAAATAATTGGGTTGGATATATATTAACTATTGAGGATATTAGATATTATATTGCAGGTGATACTGACAAAACAAAAGAAGCTTCTCAAGTAGAATGTGATGTAGCATTTTTACCAGTTGGAGGTACATACACAATGGATTATAGTCAAGCTGCGAGCTTGTGCTATAAGATTAAACCAAAGTGTGCTATTCCAACACATTATGGATTAATCGTTGGTGAACAAACAGATGGAGCATCATTTAAAAAACTATTAGAAAATGAAGAAATACAAGTAGAACTATATTTTTGACAGCTTAATACATTTTATGCTAAAATAATAAATAATCTATAAAAATTTAAATAGATTGATATCAGAGACACTAATTTTTAGGGGAAAATAAGAGTGGAAACAGTACATTCGATTATGATTATAAAAAAAGGAAAAAAGTTCTTAAACTATTATGATGAAAGATGGAAAACGTACTTTTTTCCAAATATAAAAGGAAATGATATAGAAGAAATAAAAAGAATTTATGGAACTTCAAAAGTCAAATATATATTTGATAAAATACATGATAAATATTCTGTATCACATGGAATAATGAGAACATATCATCATTATTTTTTTGAGATTGATACTCAAATTGAAGGAGAATATTTTACACTAGATGAACTATTAGAAATACCTGAAGTTAAAGAAAAGAATGAAGATGTTATTAATTTTCTTAAAGAGTATTACAATATAAAATAAATAGTAACAAAAAATACACTTCAAAATATTATATTTTGAGGTGATTTTTTTGGCCAAAATATTAATTTATAATAATCAGAAAAATATGATGGAGACATATTACAAAGGAGAAGAAGAGGCAATGCCATACAATAAGGGTACATTAAAAGTTAAAGAATTTAGAGGTGGAAGCAAGAGCAACATTCTTTGGACAGATAGAAGAACAATGCAAAGTTGGAATAACTTTAGAGCAATGTATGCAAAACCAATTTATGTAGGTTTTGCATTTAAAAGAAGTTGGGAACGGAGGACATAGTACACAATCACAACATTATGCAGGTTTAGCATTTGACGTAGGCCAAAACTTAAGTGAAAGTGGTAGGAATTTATTAAGAAATATGGCATCATTATCAGGATATTGGAGATATGTTGAACCAATTAATCTAACACCAAGATGGGTTCATTTTGATAATAGGTGGGTAGCAAATGGATATCCACTAACAAGGCAGGGGGCAAAAGGAATTTATGTTTTAGTAGCCCAAGATGCTTTAAATACTTTAGGACTAAAAACTGGTGGATTAGATGGAATTTTTGGAACCATAACAAATGAAGCAGTAATGACTTTTCAAAAAAACAATGGATTGTCACAAGATGGTTTAATAGGACCAATTACATGGAATAGCTTAATGACACAGGTAGTTGGAAAAGGAGCAACTAGTACAACTATAATAGAATAAAATGATTTTTGAAAAATTAGCAATTATAAAAAAGATCCAAAATATTTTTGGATCTTTTTTCAAGTAATTAAATTTTTATGATTCTTTATTAGCAGTTACAGGATTTCCATCTACAGCTGTCAATATAGTTTCAACATTATATGATTTACCATCTGTAATTAAAAGAATTGTTCCATCAGCATCAGTTCTATAAATTTTAGTTCCAAGCTTATTTAGCAGATCTAGAACAGATTTTGCGGGAGCACTAATAGTATTATTAGAACCAACAGATATAATTGCAATTTCAGGTTTTACTTGATTTAAAAATTTTTCTGAAGTTGCACTATCACTACCATGTTTTGCAACTTTTATTACATCAACATCTGGCCATGAGATTTTTTCTTCAACCACCTTTCCTGCATCAGCCATAAACAAAAATGATTTTGTTCCATATCTAAAATGAAGAACAATTGAATTATCTTCTAAATCGGAAGTTTCTTCATTTTCAACAGCCATCACAGTAGCGATTCCATCACCTAATCCAAATGTATCACCACTCTCACAACTAGTTATAGCTAGACCTTTTGCTGATAGTGAATCAAGTACAGATTGGAAAGAAGCTGTATTTGTTCTAACATCGGGCATATATATTTTTCCAATTTCAAAATTATTAATAATATCATCAAGTCCACCAATATTTTCTTCTTGAGGATGAGTTCCAACTAAATAATCAATTTTTTCAATTCCTAATCCTTTAATATAACTTGCAAGTAATGCACCATCTTCATCATTTCCAGCATCAATTAACATTGATTGTCCATCTGCTATTAATAATTCACAATCTGCTTGACCTACATCAAAAAAATATATTTGTAGTTTAGAATCAGTCGAAACAGAAGTATGATCAACAGTATTAATTGAAACAGTATTGCTTGAGTTTGTAGGAATATTTAAACTAGTTTCTATCATATTATTTACTTCGTCAGGAAATTGATTACTTACAATAGCCGCAATAATTAAAACAATTCCTAAAAACAAAGTAACACAAAAGCCTCTAACTAAAGACTTTTTATTTTTATTGTTACTCATAGATAAGCCTCCTATTTAAAATTGCAACAATATTATAAATATAGCAAATAAAAAAATCAAGGTTATACACTGAAATCTAAGAGTATTTTTTAAAAACAATAAAATGAATATAAATTTTTTTTAAAAAATACTTGCAAATAAAATTCTTATATATTAAAATTTAACTGAAAGTGGAGAAAAGTGGTGAAAAGTGGTAGATAACCAGAAAGGGGAGCAAAAAGCGTGTTAATTGGCGAATTTGAGCATTCTTTGGATGCTAAAGGGAGATTAATAATGCCAGCTAAAATTAGGGAATCCATAGGTGAAAACTTTGTTGTTACCAAAGGTTTAGATGGTTGCTTATTTGCGTTCTCAAAAACAGAATGGACAAACTTTGAAGAAAAATTAAAAGCACTTCCTCTTTCAAATAGAAATTCAAGAGAATTTACAAGATTTTTCTTATCAGGAGCTACAGAATGTGAGATAGACAAACAAGGGAGATTCTTAATTCCAACAAATTTAAGAGATGCGGCAGATTTAAAAAAAGAAGCAGTAATTATTGGAGTTGGAACTAGAATTGAAATTTGGGATAAAGAAAAATGGAATAATTATAATAATGATGATAACATGTCTGTTGAAGATATAGCAGAAAATATGACAATGCTTGGAATATAACCTAAAAGGTTGTATAAATACACAAAAGATAATTAAATATACAAAAGAAAAAAAGAAGTTACAAAAGACAAATAGGCAGCTTAAAAAAGCTGCCTACAAGAAAAAAATACTAAAGAGTTTTAAAGACACAAAAGATTCTTTGAAATTCAAAAGATTAAAAAATTACTAAAGAAAAAATTCCTGGGGCCAACGCCCCAGGAGTGTTAAGATACTTATATGAAAGACTTAGTTGGTAAAGAAATTACCAACTTTTTCGGCTACCAAAAAACATAAAGGTGATTTTAATGGAATTTATACATAAATCAGTATTATTAAATGAATGCATTGAAGGTCTTAACATTAAGCCAGAAGGAATCTATGTAGATGGAACATTAGGCGGTGCTGGACATAGTAGTCAGATTTTAAAAAAATTATCAGCCAGTGGAAAATTAATTGGAATTGATAGAGATGAAGATGCATTAAAAGCAGCAAAAGAAAAACTAAAAGAGTATTCAAATGTTATATATTATCATGGAAATCACGATGATATTAAAGAAATTTTAGATGAATTGAAAATAGAAAAAGTCGATGGAATTCTTTTAGATTTAGGTGTTTCATCATACCAGCTTGATGAAAAAGAAAGAGGTTTTAGCTATTTAGGTGAAAATACATTAGATATGAGAATGGATCAAAATCAAAACTTAAACGCTAAAATAGTTGTTAATAAATATAAAGAAGAAGAATTAGCTAGAATTATTTATGAATATGGTGAAGAAAGATTCTCAAGACAAATTGCAAAAAATATCTGCAATAAAAGAAAAGAAAAAGAAATTACAACTACCAAAGAATTAGTAGAAATAATTGAAAAATCTATTCCAGCCAAATTTAGAAATAATGATTCACATCCTGCCAAAAGAACATTTCAAGCAATTAGAATAGAAGTTAATAACGAAATTGAACCACTATATAAAACTGTAATTAATTCAATTGATTGTTTAAAACCAGGAGGAAGAATTTGTATTATAACTTTCCATTCACTAGAAGATAGAGCTGTAAAAAAAGCATTTGCAGACCAAGAAGGTAAATGTACATGTCCACCAGGAATACCAGTTTGCAATTGCGGAGCTATAAAAAGGGGTAAAATAATAACAAAAAAACCAATTTTACCAACTATAGAAGAAATGAATATAAATTCAAGAAGCAAAAGTGCAAAATTAAGAATTTTTGAAAAAATATAAAATGTAAATAATAATATAAAAGGAGGTGCAGAAAAATGGCAATTCAAAGATATAATAAATATCAGTATGAAACTAGTCCAAGAAAACTAGAGCCTGATTATAGTATAAAGAAAAAAAGAAAAGTCTATAATCCTACTGCACCAGAAAGAAAAAAAGTCGAAAAAACAAATATAAAGCAGGCTGTTATGAGAAAAAGAGATAGAGCCAAAATAGTAGTTGCCCTAGTTACAGTATTTGTTGCAGTTTTTACAGTAAGTTATAGAAATTCTCAAATTGATGAATCATTTGCCAAAAATGAAGAATTAAAAAAATCATATTTGGCGGTTGAAAAAGAAAATGAACAAATAAAAGTAGATATAGAAAATAGTCTAAATTATAATAATGTAGAGCAACAAGCTAAAGAACTATTAGGAATGCAAAAACTATCCAATAAACAAACTGTATATGTCAATCTTCCTAAAAAAGATTACATACAACCAGCAACAGAAACAGTAGTTATAGAAAAAGAAGAAGGCTTTTTTGCAAAAATTATAAATAAAATTAAAGGTGTATTTTAGAATGTGCCAGGTACAAGATGTTCATCTTTTTAGAATATTTGCACCTGGCATTTTTTTTTTAACACAATATCGTTCTGATACAAAATAATGTTTGTTGAAGAAAAAGTATTTTTATGATAATATAAAAAAATAAAATTTTAAGGAAGGTCGGAAAAATGAAAAAAATAACAGAAAATATTACTTATATTGGAGTAGATGATAAAAACTTAGATTTATTTGAAAGTCAATACATCGTACCAAACGGAGTATCATATAATTCATATGTTATACATGATGAAAAAATAACAATAATGGATACAGTTGATAAGAGAAAAACAAATGATTGGATAGATAATCTAAAAAAAGACTTAAATGAGAAAAAACCTTATTATTTAGTTATTTCACATTTAGAGCCAGATCATTCATCAAATATTGAATATTTGAGCAAAGAATATCCAGAATTAAAAATAATATTAAGCGCTAAAGCAGCAAATATGCTACCACAATTTATAAATGAAGATATATCAAACAGATTAGTAATAGTAAAAGAAGGAGAAGAAATCAATATTGGAAAACATACTTTAAAATTTATTATGGCTCCAATGGTTCACTGGCCAGAAGTAATGTTTACATATGAAGAGAAGGAAAAAACTTTGTTTACAGCAGATGCTTTTGGTAAATTTGGAACTTTGGATACTAAAGAAGATTGGACTTGTGAAGCTAGAAGATATTATTTTAATATAGTTGGCAAATATGGAATGCAAGTTCAAACAGTTTTTAAAAAAATTGCTAACTTAGAAATAGAGCGAATATGTCCACTACATGGTCCAATATTAGATGAAAATCTAGATTATTACATAAACAAATATGATATTTGGAGCAACTATAAACCTGAAGACGACGGCGTTTTGATAGCATATAACTCAATTCACGGAAATACCAAAGAAGCTGTAGAAAAATTAAAAGAAATATTAGAGGAAAAGGGAGCTAAAAAAATCGTTACTAGTGATTTGTCAAGAGAGGATATGGCAGAAGTAATAGAAGATGCATTTAGATATGATAAATTAGTTATTGCTTCTCCTACATATGATGCGGGGCTATTTCCAACAACGGAAAAATTCTTAAGACACCTAAAACATAAGAATTATCAAAATAGAAAAATTGCTTTAATTGAGAATGGTTCTTGGGCACCTATGTCAGCTAAATTAATGAAAGACATTATTGCAGACTTAAAAGATATTAATCTAATAGAAAAAACAGTTACAATTAAAACTAAAATGACAGATGAAAATATTAAAGAAATGGAAGAACTTGCAAAAGAATTATTAAAAGTATAAAAGGAGGTGAAGTATTGTATGAAATATGAATGTAAGGTTTGTGGTTACATCTATGATGATGAAAAAGAAGCAACAAAATTTGAAGATTTACCTTCAGATTGGGTATGCCCTCTATGTGGAGTAGGAAAAGAAATGTTCGAAAAAGTTGAAGAATAATAAAGAAAAATCATGAATATCTTTTATAAAGGAGATAGTCATGATTTTTTTAAATATAAAGAAAAGATTAAGAATAATGTTTTTTATTATACTATCAATATTTATCATATTAATCATTAGAATTGGATGGATTCAGCTGATTAAAGGAGATTTTTACAAAATTTTGGCATTAGAACAACAAAACTTAGATAGAGAAATTTCAGCAAAAAGAGGAATAATCTATGATAGAAATGGCGAAATATTAGCGATGAGTGCAACTAGTAGAATGATAACAATTAATCCTAACAATATTCCTGAAGAAAAGAAAGAAATGGTTGCAAAAAAAATCTCAGAAGTACTCGAATTAGATTATGATAAAGTAATAAAAAAAGTTAATCGAAATAGCTCAATAGAGATAATAGCAAAGAAAGTTGAAAAAGAAAAAAGTCAAAGATTGAGGGAATGGTTATTAGATAACAATATAGAAGAAGGTATAAATATAGATGAAGATACTAAAAGATATTATCCATATGGAAAATTAGCATCACAAGTTATTGGATTTTGTGGATCTGATAATCAAGGATTAAATGGTCTGGAAGCAAAATATGATGAAATTCTTAAAGGAAAAAGTGGGAGTATTAGCAAAATTACAGATGGTAAAGGGATGAACTTAGAAAATACAGAAGAAAAGTATACAGGAGCAATTGAAGGAGATAGTTTGGAATTAACCATTGATAAAAATATTCAAGCAATTGCGGAAAAATATTTGGAAGAGGCATGTATTGACAATAAGTGTACAGATGGTGGAAATGTTATAATAATGAATCCACAAAATGGGGATATTTTGGCTATGGCAACATATCCAAATTATAATTTAAATGAACCATTCAAAATTAATAATGAAGAATTAGAAGGTATCTGGGATAATCTGTCAAATGAAGAAAAAAATAATTACCTACAATCCATGTGGAGAAATAAAGCAATTAGTGATACATATGAACCAGGTTCTACTTTTAAGCTAGTAACAGCATCAGCTTCATTAGAAGAAGGAATAACGCAAACAGACAATGTCGGTGAATTTTCTTGTAATGGAGGAATTGAAGTTTCTGGAGTTAGAATTAAATGTTGGAGATATTATAGGCCACATGGAGCTCAATCTTTAAGAGATGCTCTGATGAATTCTTGTAATCCAGTTTTTATAGGTTTAGGACAAAAGTTAGGAATACATACTTACTATCAATATTTAAAAAAATTTGGTTTTTTGGAAAAAACAGGAATAGATTTACCAGGTGAAGCCAGTAGTATTTTTTTGGCTGAAGAAAAAGTAGGACCAGTAGAACTTGCAACAATAAGTTTTGGTCAAAGATTTGAAGTTACACCAATTCAAATGGTAACAATGCTTTCTACTATTGCAAATAAAGGAAAATATGTAAAGCCAAGGCTAGTAAAATCAATAATTGATTCTGAAACAAATGAAAAAAAAGAAATAGAGCCAGAGTTTAAAAATCAAGTTATATCTGAAGAAAGTGCCCAAAAAGTCTTGGATATGATGGAAAGTGTTGTATCAGAAGGAACAGGAAAGAATGCTAAAGTTGAAGGATATAGGATAGGTGGCAAAACAGGTACATCAGAAGATGGGGTAAATACAGGAAAATATGTTACTTCTTTTATAGGTGTTGCAACTATTGATCATCCAGAAATGGTAGTTTTAATAACACTATATAATCCAACAGGAGAAGGCGGACATCAAGGAGGAGGAGTTGCGGCACCTGTTGCTGGGAAAATCTTTTCTGAAGTTTTACCATATTTAGAGATTTCTAAAGAAATTGAAGAAAAGACAAATGAAGTTGTAGTTCCGGATTTAATTGGAATGACAATTATAGATGCTAGAAAAATGTTAAAAGAAAAAAATTTAGATATAGAGATAGATGAAGAAATAAACCAAGAGGCAATTATAACCAAACAAATTCCTGAAAAAGACATAAACGTTAAAGAAGGAACATCGATAGTTGTTCATACTAATTAAGTAAATATAATAATTAATAAACAGATTATTTAAACAAAAAACTATACAAATATTTTTTTTAAGTATATAATAAAAAGAGATTTTTATGGGAGAGATTGAAAGTGAAATTAAGTGATGTTTTAAATGGTATTAATAATTTAAAAGCTAAAGGTGATGTTGATATTGAAATAAATGGAATTGAATGTGATTCTAGAAAGGTTAAACAATATGATATGTTTGTAGCAATTAAAGGCTATGATGCAGATGGTCATGATTATATAAAAGAAGCAATCGAAAATGGCGCTACAGCAATTATGCTTGAAGATGTAGATAAAATAAAAAATATAGAATTACCTCAAAATGTTACTTTTATAGTTACAACTGATACGAGATATGCATTAGCAATAGCTGCTTGTAATTATTATGGAAATCCATCAAGAAAATTCAAATTGATAGGAGTTACTGGAACAAAAGGAAAAACAACTACAACATATATGATAAAGACACTACTAGAAGCTCAAGGGAAGAAAGTTGGTTTAATTGGAACTATAGAAAACTATATAGGTGAAGATAGTTTAGGAGAAAGTGATAGAACTACACCAGAGAGTCTTGAACTACAAAGAATATTTGCTAAAATGGTTCAAGAAAAAGTAGAATATGTTGTTATGGAAGTATCTTCTCAAGCATTAAAACTTCAAAGAGTAGCTGGATGTAATTTTGATGTTGGAGTATTTACAAATTTTTCAAAAGAACATATAAGTGCAAAAGAACATACAGACATGGAAGATTATTTTAAATCAAAATTGAAATTATTTGAAATGTGCCAAATAGGATTCATTAATATTGATGATTTTAGAGGATCAAGAGTCAAGAAAGAAGCTAAATGTACAGTAAAAACCTATGGAATAGATAATGGATGTGATCTTTTGGCAAAAGATATAACTATTACTAATATAGGTGTTGATTTTAAAGTTAAACTCGGAGATAGAAATGAAAGAGTTAAAGTAGATATACCTGGAAGATTTAGTGTATATAATTCTTTAGCTGCAATATCAGTAGCTTTATATTTTGGAGTTTCACCAGAAATTATAAAAACAGCTCTTGAGAAAATAAAGATTCCAGGAAGAAGTGAATTGGTTCCTAACAAAAAAGAACTTAATATAATGATAGATTATGCTCATTCTCCTGAGAGCCTAGAAAGTATATTACAAGCAGTAAAAACATATACAAAAGGTAGAGTAATAGTAGTTTTTGGATGTGGAGGAGATAGAGATACAGGAAAAAGACCATTAATGGGAGAAATTGCTGGAAGAATTGCAGATTATAGTATTGTTACTTCTGACAATCCACGAACAGAAGAGCCAGAGAAGATTATAAAAGAAATTGAAGTAGGAATTTCTAAAACAAAAGGAAAATATGAAATTATAGTAGATAGAAAAGAAGCTATAGCAAAAGCAATAAAAATGGCAAATAAAAATGATTTAGTAATACTTGCTGGTAAAGGACATGAACCTTATCAAGAAATTAATAAGGTAAAACATCCTTTTGATGAGAGAAAAATTGTAAAAGATATCATAAACAATATGAAATAAGGGGTGAATCATAGTGGAATTTCAACTAAAAATATTCTTAATATCATTTGCTGTAACTATAATATTAGGAATATTTATAATCCCAGTACTTCAAAGAATGAAAGTAGGCCAATCTGAAAGAGAAGACGGACCAAAATCACATTTAAAGAAAAGTGGAACACCGACAATGGGTGGAGTAATAATGGCAATTTCAATTATAGGTGCAGCGATAGTTGCATTTGTACATTATATTGGTAAAGAACCTGAAGTTGGAAGAAGACTTATTCCATTAATCTTAGTATCAATTGGATTTGGAGCTATAGGTTTTATAGATGACTACAAAAAAGTTGTGTTAAAAAATACTGATGGATTAAAGCCAAAACAAAAAATGTTAGGATTATTAATAATATCAATAGTATTTATTATATATATAGAAAAAATTTTAGGAATTGGAACATCAATTATTGTTCCATTTATAAAAACAACAATTAAAATACCTTCAATAATATATGTACCATTTACTATATTTGTTATTTTAGCTACAACAAATGCTGTTAATTTAACTGATGGAGTTGATGGATTAGCAACTTGTGTTTCACTTGCAATAACAACAACAATTACAGTTATTGCAATAATACTTGATATAAAAGAAATAATAATTCTAGGAAGTATTGTATGTGGAACATGTTTGGGATTTTTGATATTTAATTTAAATAAAGCCAAAGTATTTATGGGAGATACAGGCTCATTACTTCTTGGAGGAGTAATAGCATGTAGTGCTATATATTTGAAAATGCCACTTATAATAGTAATACTAGCTGCTGTACCTGTGATAGAAACATTATCAGTAATTATTCAGGTTGCATATTATAAGAGGACTAAAAAGAGAATTTTTAAAATGACTCCAATCCATCATCACTTTGAACTATGTGGGTGGAATGAAAATAAAGTCGTAAGAGTTTTTAGTGGAGTTACAGTAGCATTATGCATAATTGGATTATTCTCAATTATATAATTTAAGAGGGAGATGTAATGGCAAAGAAAAAGAAAAGTGAGTTAATTTTAAAAAAACCACTAGATTTTACACTTTTAATTACAGTGTTTATGTTATTAGGCTTAGGAATAATTACTGTTTTATCAGCAAGTTCGCCTAAGGCTTTAGCAGAAACGGGAAACAGTTATAGCTATGTGAAAAGACAAATATTTTCAGCAATTATTGGAATTGCTGCTATGTTTGCAATATCAAAAGTTGATTATAAAATATGGCAAAGAAATTACAAGGTTATTTTTGCAATATGTCTAGGATTATTATTATTAGTTCCAATAATGGGCGCATCTTCAGGAGGTGCTAAAAGATGGTTGGTATTAGGGCCAATTTCTTTTCAACCTTCAGAAGTGGCAAAAGTAGGAGTTATAATCTATTATTCAGCATGGCTTACAAAAAATAGAGAAAAATTGAAATCTATAAAAGAGGGTTTTTTCCTTCCACTAGTAATATTAATACCTGCAATCTTTATAATACTAATTTTACAAAATCACTTTAGTGCGACACTTGTAATTTGTATGTTAGTTGCAATATTGATGATATTATCTGGATGCAAAATAAAGTATTTTATAGTATTTGGAATACCAATTGCTGTTATAGGAGTAGCAGCACTATTGTTTAAATCAGGTCAAGGATTTAGAATGAATAGAGTTTTAACTTTTTTTGATCCTTGGCAAGATATCTCAGGAGATGGTTGGCAAGTAGTTCAAAGTCTCTATGCAATAGGATCAGGAGGATTGTTTGGTGTAGGACTAGGAGATAGCACACAAAAGTATTCATATATACCAGAACCACATAATGATTTTATATTTGCAGTATTAGCAGAAGAATTAGGATTTATTGGCTGTACTATAGTTATAGTTTTATTTGCTATATTAATATGGAGAGGAATTACAATAGCTATGAAATCTCCAGATATGTTTGGAAGTTTACTTGCTGCTGGTATTACATCTATGATTGCAATACAAGTATTAATAAATATTGCAGTTGTTACAGCATCAATGCCAGTAACAGGTATGGCATTACCATTTTTTAGCTATGGTGGAACAGCCTTAATAATTATTTTAAGTTCTGTTGGAATCTTATTATCTGTGTCAAGATCAACAAATAATTCAAATTCTTAAAAACTTCAGGAGGAAGAAAAATGAAAGTAATAATAGCAGCTGCTGGAACAGGAGGACACATAAATCCTGGTATTGCAATTGCAAATAAAATAAAAAAAGAAGAGCCAAATTCAGAAATTATTTTTATAGGAACAACAAGAGGAATAGAAAACGATTTAGTTCCAAGAGCTGGATATGAATTAAAAACAGTAGATGCATATGGATTAAGTAAAAAAATATCTTTTAAAACACTATCAAATAATTTAAAAACTATAAAAGGATTCAGCCAAGCCAAAAAAATTGTAAAAGATTTTAATCCAGATATAGTAATTGGAACTGGTGGATATATATGTGGTGGAGCAATTTTGGCAGCACACAAACTTAAAATTCCAACGATGATTCATGAAAGTAATGCTTATCCAGGAAAAGCGACTAAACTATTATTTAAAAAATTAGACAAAATAATGGTAGGATTTGAAGACAGCTTACAATATTTTGATGATAAATCTAAAGTTGTTGTTACAGGAACTCCTACGAAAGTAACACCTCAAAATATAACAGAGCAAGAAAAAGAAAAGATTTTATCAAGTTTAGGCTTATCAAGCAAAATGAAAACAGTTCTTGTGTTTGGAGGAAGCCAAGGAGCAAAAGCGATTAATGATGCGATGATAAAACTAATAAAAGCCCAAAAAAACTTAAATTATCAATTAATATGGTCAGTTGGTCAAAAACAATATAATATAATAGAAGAAATATTTAAGAAAGAAGAAATAGATATAAATAATATTCCTAATACCAAGATTGTTCCATACATTTATAATATGAGCGAAATAATGAATACAGTAGATTTAATTGTTGCAAGAAGTGGAGCAATGACAATAACTGAAATTGCATTAGTAGGAAAACCTGCAATATTTATACCATTACCTAGCAACTCTGCAAATAGACAAATAGACAATGCAAAAGTATTAGAAAAAATAGGAGCAGCAAAAATAATTTTAAATGAAGAAGTAAACGAAAATAATCTTTCAAAATATATTGAAGAAATAATAAATGATGAAAGCTTAATGCAGAATATGGGAAACAATGCAAAGCAAATAGCCAAATACAATGTAGAAGATAAGATTTATGAAGAAATAAAAAAAATATTAAAAAGATAATGTTAAGCATTGTCTTTTTTTATGTCAAATGCTGTCAAATGGGACGCCCTTTTTTGACACACTTTACTGAAGATGGCAGAAATTAAAGTAAATTCATACATTTAAAATGTTAAAAATTTTTGACTTAAAATGTACTTGCAAAATATATAATAATGAATTACAATACAAAAAGATTAAACAAAGGAGATTAATGATGGCAAATCAGTTAATAATAGTCGAATCACCTGCGAAGGCGAACACTATAAAAAAATTTTTAGGAGGAAGTACGAAAGTTGTTGCTTCAATGGGACATATAAGAGATCTTCCAAAATCAAAACTCGGAATTGATATTAATAATGATTTTGAACCTGAATACATTAACATAAGAGGAAAAGCTACACTGATTAATTCATTGAAAAAAGATGCAAAAGATGCGAAAACAGTTTATCTTGCAACTGACCCTGATCGTGAAGGAGAAGCAATTGCATGGCACTTAGCAAATATTTTAGGGATTCCAGATGATTCAATTTGTAGGATTACATTTAATGAAATCACTAAAGAAGCTGTAAAGGAAGCTGTAAAAAAACCTAGAAAAATAGATTTAAATTTAACAGATGCACAACAAGCAAGGAGAGTTTTGGATAGAATAGTAGGATATAAAATAAGTCCAGTTCTATGGAAAAAGGTAAAGCGAGGATTATCAGCAGGTAGAGTTCAATCAGTTGCCGTAATGCTTGTTTGCGATAGAGAAGATGAAATAGAAAAATTTGTTCCAGAAGAATTTTGGAATATAACAGCAATTCTTTCTGAAGAAAAAACTAAAAAGACATTTGAATCAAAATTAGTTGGTAAGAATAAACAAAAAATTGAACTTCATTCTAAAGAGGAAGTTAACCAAGTTTTGAAAGACATTGAAAAAGCAAAATTTATAGTAGAAGATGTAACAGTAGGGGAGAAAAAAAGAAATCCTGCACCACCATTTACAACCAGTACAATGCAACAAGAAGCTTCCAGAAAATTAGGATTTGCAATCAAGAAAACGATGTCAGTCGCACAAGGGTTGTATGAAGGTGTTAAGATACCAGAAAGAGGAGTAACTGGACTTATAACATATATGAGAACAGATTCTACAAGAATTTCTGAAGAAGCAAGAAAAGCCGCAAAACAAGTAGTTGAGAAAAAGTTTGGACCCGAATATTATGAAAACAGATATTACAGAACAAAATCAGATGCACAAGATGCGCATGAAGCTATTAGACCATCATATTTAGATTTATCACCAGAAATTATCAAAGATAGCTTAACATCAGATCAATATAAACTATATAGATTAATATATAATAGATTTATAGCCAGTCAAATGTCATCTGCTGTATATGACACAATTTCTATAGATATAAATGCCAATGAATATAATTTTAAGACAACAGGACAATCAATTAAGTTCAAAGGATTTATGACTTTATACGTAGAAGATACTGATGAAGAGGAATCAGAAGAACTTGGAATTGCAAATATTCCATATTTAAATAAGCAAGATTTATTAACACAAGAGAATATTGAAACAAAACAAAGCTTTACTGAGCCACCACCAAGATATACAGAAGCAAGTTTGGTTAAAACATTAGAAGAAAAAGGAATAGGAAGACCTAGTACATATGCACCAACAATAACAACAATTTTAGCAAGAAACTATATTGAAAAAGTTCAAAAACAATTAATGCCTACAGAACTAGGAAAAGTGGTAAATAAATTACTAGTAGAAAACTTTAAAGATGTAATTAATGTTGAATTTACAGCTGAAATGGAAGAACAATTTGATGAGATTGCGGAAGGAAAGAAAAATTGGAAAGAAGCAATTAGAAATTTTTATGATCCATTTGAAGTTGTAGTAGAAAAAGTTGAAAAAGAATTAGAACATGTAAAATTGGAAGATGAAGTTTCAGATGTAATCTGTGAAAAATGTGGAAGAAACATGGTTATTAAAATGGGACGATATGGCAAGTTTCTTGCATGTCCTGGATATCCAGAATGTCGAAATGCAAAGCCGTTAGTTGAAACAATTGATGTTCCATGTCCAAAATGTGGAGCAAAAGTTCAAATTAGAAAAACTAAAAGAAGAAGAAATTATTATATTTGCGAAAATAATCCAAAATCATGTGATTATATATCATGGAATAAACCAAAACCAGGAGAATATATAGCAGATAGTGATGAAGAATTAAAAAAAGAAGTTAAAAAGAGAACAAGTAAAAAAAATACATCTACACAAAAAAATAAAGTAAAGAACAAAAGAAAAAAAGCGGGAAATAAGCAAGTTAAATAATGTAAAGAAAAGCTATACTATCAGAGGATATACTATATTTAGATTAAATTGTAATAATTTAGTATATTTTAATAACGATTAATCCATGATAGTATAGTTTTTTTATCTAAAAATGTAATAATTAAAAAAGTAAAATAAAAAATTTAAAAAATGTGTTGACAAGAGTAAACAAAGGTGTTAGAATACAAAACAGTTGCAACAGAAATCGACATAAAATGACAAATAAACTAACACATGGAAGCGTTTAAAATCAACGATTTCAGGAAAAAATAAAAAAACTTAAAAAAGTTTTAAAAATGTGTTGACAAAATATATTCTGTTGT
>CAMYZH010000006.1 GCA_947303785.1 uncultured Clostridium sp. | reverse complement strand
AAGGTGATTTGTTATAATTCCCTATTATATTTTGATATGATATAATACATTCCCATAAAAGCTGGGCAAATCAAGGATTTACCCAGCTTTTATTTTATATTTTTGGAAATAATAATTATAATTCTATTATTTTAAGCATTTTTTTAAAAAATTGACAAATTTTCATATTCAATTGGCCTTTCATATTTAGTCTTTTTCCCCAATAATATTTCTACATTATCATACTGTTTTTCAGTTATTGTCAATACTCTTATTGAACCATTATTTGGCACATTTGCCTTTAACCTTTCACGATGAATATTTGCCATATCGTTTCCGTTACATAATCTAGCATATACAGAAAACTGAATCATATAATACCCATCTTTTATTAAAAAATTTCTAAATTTAGTTGCTACTCTTCTTTCCTGTTTAGTCTTAACTGGCAAATCAAAAAAAACTAAAATCCTCATGTATTTATGCATACCTATATTCTTCCAGCTGAATTAATTCAGGAACTTTAATTAAATTTTCCTTTTTGTTCATACTCGTTGAAAAACTTTTTATCATATATTCAATTGCACCCTGTACATTAAACTTTTTTCCATCAATTAAAACTAAACAATTAATAATATTATAAATTTTCTTTTTTTCGAAAGAAGATAATTCATTATTTGAAAAATCAATTTTGTTCTTTATATATAAATCAACTAAAGGCCTAAAAGGTTCAATAAAATCATCAGCAAGGTTAAAGTTGTTTAACTCATTATGATGAAATATTCCTATAGAAGGTTCAAAGCCATACATAATAAGCGTTCTAGCTATCATCCCTCGTATAATTGCATATCCATAATTTAATGCGGCATTTTCTTTACAAGGAGTATTTCTATTAAAGGTTCTCTCAAACAAATTTCTAAAATAAAAAGCAGCAGCTCTGGATTCAACATTCGTAGTATCTCCTGAATTTATCAAATCCATCATTTTCATCAAATAAGTTGAACCTTTTAATTTGTTAAATTCAAGGCATTTTGCCTGGTTTGCAACTTTACTTTTTATAATTTCTTGCCAAATTCTTTTAATTAATGGTTTTGAAACTTTCATTTGTAGCTTAATATTCTTTAGTTGTCTAGAATAATTATTCATTCCTACTAGTATACCTGTTGGTAAATGTTTTTCATCACACACATATACTACAATATCATTTTCTATAAATTTCTTTAGGGTATATGTTGTAATTACTGTTCTCTGTGATTCAATACAAATACTATTTACATCTTCTAATGGAAATGAATGCGAATCCTTATCTTTTGTAACAACCAATTGTTCATTTTTTACATTTATATGAACATCATTTTCAACATAAATATTTCTAAATGCCATATTAATTGTTACTTAAAAATTATTTAAGCTTCTCCTTTCTTATTTTATATTAAATTTCATTCTTTTTTCTGGTGTTTTAACTTTATAATAATTTCCTAATGGATCTACCTCATATTTTTCAATTAATCTTAATCCTTTAATCCCTTGACTATCTTGTTTATATTCAGCATTGTGAGTTATCAATGTAATTGATGCTGATGATATTCCTGCTTTTATATAATATCCAAAATATTCATCCACTTCTATACTTTCCTTTTCTTTATCTTGATTACCATTCAATTTGATTTTATTTTTTCCAACTATATGTATTAAATCATTTGGATATAAACTAAAAATAAAATCAGTATCATTCATTTCTTTCCAATCACAATAATTTTTTCCCGCCACACAAGCTTTTTGCGGAAGTTCATTTTTCAATGTATCTGAAACATATATTGGTACAAAATAATACCCTTCTCCTTCTACATAAAACACATCAATCCTCACCATTCCTCCATTATCAGCTATTGCTTTTATATTCTTTAACTCTACTCCTAATGTTGTTTTCTCTTCTATTTTTACCTTTTTAACTAATGGTCCTTTCGTTCCATCTGATTTTGGTTTAAAGAAAGGTTCCTTAAATGCTTTTTTTCCATCTCCGCCATATTCTTTTAGTTTTTCTACTAGTGATTCATATAATAACCTATCATCTCTCTTTTGTCGTTCTGCATAACCCACTATTTCATTATTTTTGTCAAGCTTTAACTCTGTAAGTGCCCTCTTAGAAATTTTTTTAATTTCACCTTTTTCATCTTTTTTCATTCTTCTAATTGTTTCAAGATGTGCCTGTCCTCTAACTTTTCTTCTTGGCATTCTTGATATAAATATTGGTTCTAAATCTTCATATCTATTAATTTCATCTTCATTTTCATTATAAATATATAATTTAGCATCCTTAATACATTCTTCCATTCTTTCTTTTGTTTTACATTCAGTCCTTATTTTTAGCTCATTTCGAAAATTTTTCCATGGCTCTGGAAATTTATTTCCAAACTTTTCTTCAAATTCCTTTCCTGAAATAATTTCTCCTGTTTCATAATCAATATATTTCCCATCTTTTGTTCTTCTAGCTTCCATATACTGTGAAAATTTCGTAATTTGGTTTATCATTTTTTGTGATATACTCGCAATTACAGTTGCATCAACAGCATGATGTTCATCACCATTTGCTCTTATTTTTTCTATTCCTAATCTTCTTCTGACATAAGCTGTTATAGCCCCATTTACAGCCCATACTTTTCTTTTAATCTCGTAATTATCTGAGAATTCTAAGTTATCACTTATTAGTTTATATACAATTTTAGTTATATTTTGTGTATCTACTATATTTCTATCTTTCCACTCTTGGGCATCCTCTTTTGTAAATTCGTTTTTCAATAATCTCCTTTTTTTAGCATAATTTTTTATATAGCTATTTATTCTTATTTCATATTCTTCTAAATCTCTGCCTATTTCTTTAATATATTGATACGGAATCCTATTACCTTTTTGTCTATTCTCAGAAGCTAAAACCAAGACTTTATTTTGATATGTATCATCAAAACACATACTATATGGAATAATATGGTCTACTTCAACCGCTTCTGTAAAAAGATCTTCAATTCTTATCCTTTTCCCTGAATACAAACATATTCCATCCTGTTCTTGCCACAACTTATACTTTACAATATCTTGTCCCTTTACATCATCATTACCTAATAATATAATTTCATCTTTTATTTTCTCATTATTAGCTCTATTTTCATTTTGTCTTTTTTCTATTTTATTTCTCTCATCTTTACTTTTTCCTAATTCTCTAGCTAATTCAATTACTACGCAATCAGGTTTTCCATATATAGAGCCATATCTATTATTTATTGCATTTAGAACCTTAATTGTTTGTGATACTGATCTTCTTACAACCGGATTTGAAATTTTTTCTTCTAAATCATTCAATGATAATTTACTTTTCTTTTTGGTGTTAATAATTCCTCTATGATCTTTATACTCTAATGCTATTGCTTTATCATATGTTAATCCTTTTTCTAAATGAGGAATTATTTTTTTCATGCACTTAATTGATAAATGACCATATTCTCTAAAACTTAACTTTAGCAATTCATTTAAACATTCTTCTGGTAAATATACGTTATTTTCACTCAAATATTCAATCCTTTTCTTGTCACTTTTAAAAGTTGTTAAAGCATAACCAATTGCATCTAGCTGACTATCTTCTAATTTGTTTATATATCCCTTTTCAATTCTATCAAATGCAACTCTTATTTTATGATAACTTCTAAATTCTTCAAATTTTCGATTTTTTTCATCCTCTTTATTACTTTCTTTTGAAAAATCATTTGTTGATTTGTAAGAAACCATATTAAATCTTTCATTATCTTCTATTTTTATTATTTTTCTTAATGAATCAAAAGATATTGTTACTTTTTCTTTTGCCAATTTTATAATTGCATTTTTCTCTTCTTCTGTTAATTCTCTCTTTTCTACAACTCTATTTCCTTTACTATCAAATTGTGTTTTCTCAATTTTAATATGATTAATATCTGTTAATAACTTAAAATATTCAAAAGTATATGATGCTTTCGCTGCACGTAATTCATCAGGCTCAAAAGTGCATTTTCCAATCATTTTCTCAATCTGATTACCACTATATGGACTTTCATCTCCAGGTCCTTCATCAAAGTTTCTTTGTGATTCAAATATTTTTAAATATTCTTCAATAAATTCATTTGTTATTTTTGAATTAAATTCTTTCTGTTTATTTAAAATGAGTTTTATTTCCTCAACTATCATACTTCTAAGTGTTGTGTTCTTGTAATCATTAATTGAATTCTTTATTTTTATAAGTTCCTTTTCTTCTCCTGTTTGTTTATTAATATAAACAGCCTTACTTCCGTTTGGTAAAATAACTTTAAATTTATCATCTTTTAATAGCATCTCTGCTACAGTTCTATATCCTTTTTCTTTCATTAATTCTTCATTCTCTTTTGTAGCAGTTAATAATTTGCCTGCATCATTTCCATTTGAGTTTTCTTCAGCTTTACTATTGGATTTATATCCACGTTTCTTAACAAAGTTAATTAAAACACGGGCCAATTCTTTATTCGTTAATTTACTATTAAGAGCTATAAGTCGTAGTTCATAAGGATTATGAGAAAATTTTGGATTATCTTCATACATTTTTTCAACATCTTTTTGAGTAATTATTTGATATTTTTCTAATAAATATTTTGTTCTTTTTATTCTATGATTCCTTCTTCGTAATCTTCTTCTTAAGCTTCTCGCTTCTCTTCTTGGCAATGCGAGTGGCGCTCCATCTCTTGGTTGTTCTGCTGCATCAAATATTCTTGAACCTAAATCAATTATTCGTATAGGATTTCCTTTAGAATCATCTTCTAAAATTGACCATCCTACAGAAGTTATTCCCAAATCTAAACCTATTCTATATCCCATAGTGTTCTCCTCTTTCTATAAAAATGAAGATAGCTGTCCAATATAAATTGAACAGCCAGTGCTTTACGACACATAGGTCTTATTATAATAACCTATTCTACTTTGATATGATATAACTTCCTATCCTTCCCAAGATAGAAGTTAGTATTATATTATACTGTTCTATCCATTTTGTCAATAGTTTTTATTTATATTGGTACAATTTTCTATTTAATTTTTTCTGTATCATTTTACCATATTATGTAAATTTGTGCAATAGTAATTTTTTGCAACATATTATTAATTTAAGTCATATTTTTATAAAATATACAAATTAATATTTTTTAGTACCTCCTAATGCATATACAAAATTGAACATTACTCCATATACAATAAAAAAGCAGGCCCCATTTTAAGGACCCGCTTCCATTCATTATTCCTGCCAAAAAGCCTTATAAGTTCTATATGCTTCATAAACATCAAATTTACTTGTAACCTCATATGGAGCATGCATAGAAAGAACAGGAACACCACAATCAATTACATCAGCACCTTTATTCGCTAAAATATAAGCAATTGTTCCTCCTCCGCCAATATCAACCTTTCCAAGCTCAGCAACTTGATATTTAATATCATTTTTCTCTAAAACATTTCTAACCCATGCAACAAACTCAGCATTAGCATCAGAAGCCCCTGATTTTCCTTTAGCACCGGTATATTTATTTAAACTAATACCTTTTCCTAAAAATCCTGCATTAGTTTTATCAGAAACAGATGCATAAATTGGATCAAATCCGGCATCAACATCAGAAGATAACATTTTAGAAAAACAAAATACCTTATCTAATAAATTTGGTCTATTTACATTTAATTTATTCAATATTTCTGAAATAAAGAAATCAAACATATGAGATTCCATACCTGTGTTTCCCATACTTCCAATTTCTTCTTTATCAGATAAAATGCAAATAGCAGTATTTTTAACATTATTTAATTCCATCATAGCAGCAAGAGATGTAAATGCACAAACCTTATCATCTTGTCCATATGCTGCAACCATACTCTCATCAAAACCTAAGCTTCTTGCTTTAAATTGTGGAACTAATTCAAATTCTGAACTAGTCAAATCAGCTTCGCAAATTCCATATTTCTGATTCAATATATTTAAAATATTAAGTTTTACCTGTTCCCTACAATCTTCCTCTTCAAAAGGAATGCTTCCAATCAATAGGTTTAAATTTTCTCCTTCAATTCCAGAACCTAATTTTTTCTGCATTTGGTCTTGAGCTAAATGTGGTAAAAGGTCAGTAATTGTAAATATTGGATCTTGCTCATCTTCACCAATATTAACTTCTATTTTTTCTCCATCTTTCTTAACTATCACACCATGTATAGCAAGAGGAATTGTAGTCCATTGATATTTCTTAATTCCACCATAATAATGAGTTTTAAAATATGCTAAACCTGTATCTTCATATAATGGATTTGGCTTCAAATCCAATCTAGGTGAATCAACATGTGAACCAATAATATGAAGTCCATTTTCAATTGGCTCTTCTCCAATTATCGCTAAGTACATACTTTTTTCTCTATTTATAAAATAAACTTTATCACCAGGCTTTAAAGATTCAAATTCCATAATGTCTCTAAATCCATTGCTATCAGCTAGTTTTCTAGCGTTTTTTATAAATTCTCTTTCCGTTTTTGAGCAATTTAAAAATTCCATATACCTTCTACACAAGTCAAAAACTTCACTTTTCTTTTCTTCGCTCATTCCAATCCAGCCACACTCTTTTTTATTAAAAAGTTTTGTACTCAATTTTTCTTCCATTTAATTTCCTCCTTTGTTCATATCAAATAGTATATCATATTACATTAAAAATAATAAACAAAAATTTAAAAATTCTCTCTTGCCCAATAAAATAAATATTGTTGGGCAACACCAGAAATATCTCCAAATAGCTTGTTTGCCTCATTTTGAATATCCTTTTTACTTACTTTAGTTTCATCTTCATTATGAATATATAATGTATTCATAACTCTTCTAACCCATACATCAATCGGAAAAGCATCTCTTCTTTTAAGTGCAAATAGCATTATACAATCTGCAACTTTTTCTCCAACTCCATCAAGTTTTAATAGCTCATTTCTAATTTCTTCAGTATTATCCATTTTAATAATTTTATCTAAACCTACTTCATTTGACAAAATCATTTGAGTAGTTTTATATAATCTCTTATCCCTAAAACCACATCCAAGTTGTCTAAAATCAGCAACACTTAATTTGCTCATTTCTTTTATAGTAGGAAACAAATAATAATCGCTTCCATTCCATGAAACTTTTTTCCCAACTTTTCCGTGAAATTCGTTCAATTATCCCCTTTATTCTTGGAATATTATTATTAGCTGAAATGATGAATGAAATAATCATTTCCCATAAATCTTGATTTAAAATTCTTATACCATTTCCAAATTCAACACTTTTCTTCATATTAGTATCAATTTCAGATAAAATCTTTTTATATTTTTTATAATCAGTTGAAAAATCAAAATAATCATAAACAATTGAATTAATATCTCCATCTAGAAGGCCCTCAAAAGTAATATTTTTCTTACTTGTAGAAACTTTCAAAACACCTTGTTTTATTACTCCTATATATGAACCATCATCTATCTTATTCCATCTAAAACATTGTCCACAATCAAATATATGATCTAATTCAAAACTATCAATTTTATTTAAAACCAATTTTTGTTCTTTCATTTCTTTGTTGCTCCTAATATTTTTATTATTTCTATCTGATAATTTCAGATATTTAAATATATAAAAATATATCACATATAGAACATACAGTAAATAAAAAACTATATTTTAAACCCTAATCCATAGACCTCTCTTGCATTTGTTACAATAATAAATGCTCCAGAGTCAATCTTTCTAATTTTCTCTTTTATTGGAAATACATCCCTTCTGTTAACAACACTCATAAGAATAGTTTTATCCATATCAGAATATGAACCTTTTCCATAAATTTGCGTTACTCCACAATTAATATCCTCATGTAAGCATTTTAAAATATCATCTTTTTTATCTGAAATAATAAATACAAGTTTTGAAAAATTAATTCCTTCAAAAACTATATCAATCATAATTCCATCTAAAAAAATCGCAATTGCTGAATAAAGGCCTATCTCCAATTCTTTAAAAAATAACACACTTGTTGCAACAACAATTATATCAATTAAAGTTAGTAATCTACTACTTGTCATTTTCACCCTAAATGCTCTTAATATTTGAACAATAAGGTCACTACCACCTGTTGATGTATTTGCTCTAAAAGTTATACCAGTTCCAATACCAATCAATACGCCACCATAAATACAAGCTAAAAATCTATCATTTTTAATGAATTGAATCTTTGAAAATATTTCAACAAAAATAGAAAGTGATATAGTGCCTATAAAGGTTTTTAATAAAAATTTTTTTCCAATTTTAATTAATGCTATTATAAAAAGTGGAATATTCAATAAAACTATCGTAAGCCCTATCTTCCATCCAAAAAAATAATAAAAAATGGTAGCTATACCACTAAATCCTCCTGATGAAAGTTTATTTGGAATTAAAAAACCTCCTGTTCCAAATCCACATAAAAAAGTTCCAATTACACACCAAATTATTTCATTACCCAATTTTTTCATATTGCATTTTTCCCATCAAAAAAGTACTAATAATATTATTAGTACTTTCCTGATAACTATACATTTTCATTATCATCTAAAAAATTCTTATATACCTTTGAAACTTTAATCTCAATTTTTCCATTTTTTAATTTTAAATCTTGTTTAACTTTACTATCAACATCATAAAACTCTTTTAATTTATTTAAATTTTCTCTTTTATATCCTACTACATTATTAATATTATCTGGTCCTGTAGTTATCTCCACTTCTTTAACTTTCATATTAAACGATTTTATTTTCTTAATCATTGTGTCATAATTAATTGATGCTTCTACTAGTTGTCTAAAGCTTTCATGATATGGACCTGCAACAACTTCACTTTTCTCATTTTTTTCCATATTAGATATTGTATCTGTAGTCTGAAGACCAATTCTAATTACATTTATCTTTTTCTTTGCAAAAAAATAGCATAATTCTTTACATCTTTCCACAGCTTGTTCAACAGAAAGTGGACTATATACGCCTTTTTTATATTCTTCTTCAAGTTCCGTTCCTCGCAACACTAATACAGGATATATTCTCATAATTTTTGGCTTTAATTTTGCTAAATCTTTTGCTGTACGCATTTCGTCAATTTCTGTACTTTCTGGCAATCCTATCATCATTTGATGACCTAATATAAATCCCTTTCTTCGAATTAGCTTTGACGCTTTTTTTACATCCTCAAATGTATGATTTCTTTTGCATCTATTTAAAATATAATTATTCGTTGATTGTACTCCAAGCTCAATAGTCTTTACCCCATATTTTTTTAGAAGTTTTAATCTGTCATTATCAATATAATCTGGTCTGGTTGAAACTCTTATACTATCAACCTTTTTTCCTTTAACAAACTCATATGCGACCTTTAATAAAGCTTCTTGTTTTTCCATTTCTATTCCAGTAAAACTACCGCCAAAAAAAGCAATTTCTGTATATTTATCTTTATCTTTAAAGCTCTTCAAATAAAACTCTACTGTTTTTCTAACATCTTCTGGTTTCAATTCTTTTGTCTGCCCACTTATAGTTTTTTGATTACAAAAAGTACAATTATTAGGGCAACCCAAATGAGGAACAAAAATAGGAATAATATATTGTTTCTTCATCTAACATCCTCCAATATTATAAGTTTTCAAGTGCTATTTTTGCTGCTTCCATTTCAGCATGTTTTTTATTTTTTCCTTTTCCTGTTGCTAAAACTTTTCCATCGCAGCTTACTTCAACAATAAAATTTTTATCATGATCAGGTCCTTCTTCTTTTATCACATTATATGTAATCTTTACTTCGCCATTTATTTGAAGTCTTTCTTGCAGAACAGTTTTATAATCTTTCATCCCTACATTTTTACTTGCAATTTCAATAGTTTCAGCCAAATTGTCTAAAATAAATTTTTCAGCATTATCTAGATTACTATCTAAATATATTGCTGCTATAACAGCTTCTACACTATCTGCCATTATAGCTTTTTTGCTATTTTGAGAATGTTTTTCACTATTACCTAAATTTAAGAAATCACTAAAATTATGCTTTTTTGCAATTTCATATAAACTGTCTTCACAAACTACATTAGCTCTAACTTTAGTCATTTCTCCTTCAGATAGCTTATTATAATTTTTATATAAGTATTGGCTTATTATAAATTCTAAAATACTATCTCCAAGGTATTCTAATCTTTCATTGCTCTTAACTCTATTTTCATATGCATATGATGTGTGGGTTAATGCTTCATTAAGTAATTGCTTGTTATTAAAAACATATTCAATACTTTTTTCACAACTTGCTAGTTCCATGTATTTCCTCCTTTCTATATGATTCAGTATTATAGCATTTTTTTTACTGAAAGTAAATGAAAGCAAAAAAAAATAGAGTAACATTTAAGTTACTCCACTTTTTATACATTTTCTTTAATATATTCCACAACATCACCAACTGTTGTAACCTTTTCTGCATCAGCATCTGGTATTTCAATATCAAATTCTTCTTCTAAAGCCATAACTAATTCAACTATGTCTAAAGAATCAGCACCTAAATCATCAATAAAAGATGATTCCATATCAACTGAAGCCTCAGCTACACCAAGCTGTTCAACTATTATTCCTTTAACTCTTTCAAATACTTCTTCTGTATTCATCTCTTATGTACACCCCCTCTTTATCTATTTATGTGCTTTGTTCTATTATTATTCTATGCATACTAAAATGTCAAGCAATTTTACTAATTTTTATCATTTATTTTTTCAAATCATTCTAGGTACAGCTTTATTTTCAACAAATTTTTCTGCTTGTTTAATTGTAAATTCAAATAATATTTCGTCACTACTTCCATGGGCTTTTACAACTGGTTTATTTACCCCCAAGAATAAAGCTCCTCCATATGACTTATAATCAACTGATTTTGCAAAGCCCTTTATTGCTGGCATAGATGGAACTGCAGCTATAGTAGTAAATACATTTTTCTTTAGATTTTCTGTTAAATTTCTTTTTACTAATTTTCCTAGTCCTTCAATTGCTTTTAAGAAAATATTTCCTGTAAATCCATCTGTAATAATTGCATCAACTTTTCCTGAAAATGCATCTCGTCCTTCAACATTTCCAATAAAATTAATACCCATCTCTTCAGCTTTTTCCTTTAGCAACATATAAGATTCTTTAGTAAGTTCATTCCCTTTTGTTTCTTCTGTTCCTATATTTAAAAGTCCAATAGCAGGTTTTTCAATTCCAAATGTATTTCTTAAATAAATAGTAGACATTAATGCAAATTGTAATAGATTATTAGGCTTGCAATTTGTATTTGCTCCACAATCCATTAATAGTAATTGACTTTTATATGCTGGCAATATACCTCCTAAAGCTGGTCTATCTATTCCTTTAATTCTTCCAACAAGAAGTGTTGCTCCAGTAAGTAATGCTCCAGAATTTCCTGCTGAAATAAATACATCACCTTCATCTGCTTTTAGCATCTTAAATCCAACTACCATTGAAGAATCTTTTTTCCTTTTTATTGCAACAGTAGGTATATCTTCCATTTCAATAGTTTCAGTTGTGTTTTTTATACTAAATCTATCTGAAATTTCTTCTGGTTCTTTTCCATATAGTTCTTTAAATTTGCCTCTAATTACATCTTCTTTACCTATTAAAACTAATTCTGCTTTTATTTGATTTATAGCCTTTACAGCTCCCTTTATTGTAGCATCAGGTGCATTATCTCCACCCATAGCATCTAGAAGTATTTTCATTTTGTTTTTCTCCTCTATTTAATATATAGAATATTTTATTATGGTACTATAAAAAAATCAAGCATTTTTTTAATGCTTGATCATTTTTTGTTTAACTTTACATTTCTATAATGGGTTATTATGTTTGCCTAACCATTATGTTTTATATAATATAAAAAGCTTTCAGAGGTAAACCCTGAAAGCCTTTTAATTTAGATAAGTATTACTCTAATATTTCAGAAACAATTCCTGAACCTACTGTTCTACCACCTTCACGAATAGCGAATCTTAATCCTTTTTCGATAGCGATTGGAGTAATAAGTTCGATTGTCATTGCAACATTATCACCTGGCATAACCATTTCTGTTCCAGCAGGTAATTCGATTACACCTGTAACGTCTGTTGTTCTGAAGTAGAATTGTGGTCTGTATCCATTAAAGAATGGTGTATGTCTTCCACCTTCTTCTTTAGTTAATACATAAACTTCTGATTTGAATTTTGTATGTGGATGTATTGATCCTGGTTTTGCAAGAACTTGACCTCTTTCGATATCTGTTCTTTGAACACCTCTTAATAATACACCAATATTGTCACCAGCTTCAGCTTGGTCTAATAATTTTCTGAACATTTCAACACCAGTAACAACTGTTTTACTTGATTCGTTCTTTAATCCAACGATTTCAACTTCATCAGATAATTTAACAACTCCTCTTTCAACTCTACCAGTAGCAACTGTTCCTCTACCAGTGATAGAGAATACGTCTTCAACTGGCATTAAGAATGGTTGGTCAGTTGGTCTGTCTGGTGTAGGGATATAAGAATCAACAGCTTCCATTAATTCTTTCATTGGTTGATATACAGGATCATTAGGATCTGTAGATGTACTTTCTAATACTTTTAATGAAGATCCTTTTACGATTGGAATCTCATCTCCTGGGAAATCATATTTTGATAATAGATCTCTAACTTCCATTTCAACTAATTCTAATAATTCTGGATCGTCAACCATATCACATTTATTTAAATAAACAACGATATATTTAACACCAACTTGTCTTGCAAGTAATATGTGCTCTCTAGTTTGTGGCATTGGTCCATCAGCAGCAGAAACTACTAATATAGCACCATCCATTTGAGCAGCACCTGTAATCATGTTCTTTACATAGTCAGCGTGACCTGGACAGTCAACGTGAGCATAGTGTCTGTTTTCTGTTTCATATTCAACGTGAGCTGTATTAATTGTGATTCCTCTTGCTTTCTCTTCTGGAGCACCATCGATTTGATCATATGCTTCATATTGAGCTCTTCCTAGTAAGCTTAAATATTTTGTAATAGCAGCTGTTGTTGTAGTTTTACCATGGTCAACATGTCCGATTGTACCAATGTTAACGTGTGGTTTTGTTCTTTCAAATTTAGCTTTTGCCATTTGAATATTCCTCCTTTTTTTCTTGTTTTTTATTTAAATTTAAAAATTTAATAACTAATTTTATTAGCATTTGCATTTTATCTCATTTATAAGAAAAAATCAACATTTTTTAATGAATTAATTATTCTTCTTTTTTAGCTCTTGAAGAAACAATTGCATCATTTACTGATTTTGGAACTTCTTCATAGTGAGATGGTTCCATAGAATATGTTCCTCTACCTTGAGTTTTTGAACGTAAATCAGTAGCATAACCAAACATTTCTGAAAGTGGTATAAATGCATGGATATCTTGCATTCCATCATCACTATCCATACCTTCCATTCTTCCACGTCTTGAGTTAATGTCACCAATAACATCACCCATGTATTCTTCGGGAACTGTAATGTCAACTTTCATAATTGGTTCCAAAATAACTGATTTTGCTTGTCTACAACCTTCTTTGAAAGCCATAGATGCAGCAATTTTGAATGCCATTTCTGAAGAGTCAACTTCGTGATATGAACCGTCAACTAGTGAAACTTTGAAATCTATAACTGGATATCCAGCTAAGATACCTGTTTCAGCAGCTTCTCTCATACCTTGTTCAATAGGTTTAATATATTCTTTTGGAACAGCACCACCAACGATTTTGCTCTCGAAGTGTACTCCTGATCCTGGCTCTAATGGTTCCATTTCTAGCCATACGTGTCCGTATTGACCTTTACCACCAGATTGACGGATGAATTTTCCTTCAACCCTTACACTGTTTCTAATTGTTTCTTTGTAAGCAACTTGTGGTTTACCTACATTACATTCAACTTTGAATTCTCTCTTTAATCTATCAACAATGATATCTAGGTGAAGCTCACCCATACCAGCGATAATAGTTTGTCCAGTTTCTTGATTTGTATAAGCTTTAAATGTTGGATCTTCTTCAGCAAGTTTTGCCAAAGCAATACCCATTTTTTCTTGAGCAGCTTTATCTTTTGGCTCAATAGCTATATCAATAACTGGCTCAGGGAATTCCATTGATTCAAGAATTATTGGATGATCAGGATCACATAATGTATTTCCTGTTGTAACATCTTTTAATCCAACTGCAGCTGCAATATCACCAGCATATACTTTTTCAATATCTTCTCTGTGATTTGCATGCATTTGAAGAATTCTACCAATTCTTTCTTTTTTGTCTTTGCTAGAATTTAAAACTGTTGATCCAGACTCTAATGTTCCTGAATAAACTCTGAAGAAACAAAGCTTTCCAACAAATGGGTCTGTAGCAATTTTAAATGCTAAAGCAGCAAATGGCTCTGAATCAGAAGTTTTAGCTTCTGTTTCTTCTCCATCGATTGTTGTTCCTTTTATATGAGCAATATCTAATGGTGATGGCATATAATCAACAATTGCGTTTAATAATTCTTGAACACCTTTGTTTTTATAAGAAGAACCACAAGTAACTGGTACTATTTTATTAGCTATAGTTCCAGCTCTTAATCCTCTTTTAATTTCTTCCTCTGTTAATTCTTCACCATCAAGATATTTCATCATTAATTCTTCATCTTGTTCTGCAACAGCTTCTACCAATTTTTCATGATATTCATTTGCTAAATCTTTCATATCATCTGGTATATCTGTTTCTTCGATATCTTTTCCTAAATCATCTTTATGAATAAATGCTCTCATTTTGATTAGGTCAACAATACCTTTAAATTGATCCTCTGCTCCGATTGGTAATTGGATAGGAACAGCATTTGCTTTTAATCTATTTTTTAATTGATCAACGCAAAGCATAAAGTTTGCTCCAGTAATATCCATTTTATTTACATATACCATTCTTGGAACACTATATTTATCAGCTTGTCTCCAAACTGTTTCAGTTTGTGGTTGAACTCCACCTTTTGCAGCTAAAACAGTAACAGATCCATCAAGAACTCTAAGAGATCTTTGAACTTCAACTGTAAAATCAACGTGACCAGGAGTATCGATAATGTTAATTCTATTATCTCTCCAGAAACATGTTGTAGCAGCAGAAGTAATTGTTATACCTCTTTCTTGCTCTTGAGCCATCCAGTCCATAGTAGCTTCACCTTCGTGAACTTCACCTATTTTATGAGTTTTTCCTGTATAGAATAATATTCTCTCAGTTGTTGTTGTTTTACCAGCATCAATGTGAGCCATAATTCCTATATTTCTTGTTCTCTCAAGTGGATACTCTCTTCCTGCCATTTTTTTCTCTCCTTTCTCGTTTGTTATATTTTTACATATACTTCGTAACTCTTGCAGTTACTACTATCATTTTATAATGACAAATTCGCAAAATTCAGGTTGCCATTATCAATTTCTTAGATTTAAATTTGAAATTCAGAATGGTAAGATACAAATTTTATGATGTCTTTACAAGCTGAAGTCGTACAGAAGTACGTCGAAGTTTGTAAAGGCTAAATAAAATTCGTAGGTTGCCATTATCAATTTCAAATTTTACCATTTGTAATGAGCAAAAGCCTTATTAGCTTCAGCCATTCTATGTGTATCTTCTTTCTTCTTAAATGCACCACCATTACTATTAATAGCATCGATGATTTCACCAGCCAACTTTTCAGCCATTGATTTTTCATGTCTATTTCTAGCATATGAAACTAACCATCTTAAGCCTAAAGTTTGTCTTCTTTCAGGTCTAATTTCGATTGGAACTTGATATGTAGCTCCACCTACTCTTCTAGCCTTAACTTCAAGAACTGGCATTACATTTTCTAAAGCTGCTTCAAAAACTTCTAATGGATCTTTTTGTTCTTTTTCTTTAACGATATCAAAAGCATCATATACGATTTTTTGAGCAACTGATTTTTTACCATCAAGCATTATGTTATTAATTAATTTTGTAACAACCTTGCTATTATAAATTGGATCTGGTAAAACATCTCTTTTTGTTATAATTCCTCTTCTTGGCACTATACTTCCCTCCTTATTTAAATTTTAATGTTATAAAACATTAATCGGTACTCTGGAAAGATTTTTTCACTTTCCCGTAACAGTGCTAATCTATCTATTAAAAATAAATAAAATATGCACTATCATTTTTTCTTAAACCAAATCTTTATTTAATTTTATTTCTTTGGTTTCTTTGCTCCATATTTAGATCTAGCTTGCATTCTATCTTTAACGCCGGCTGTATCTAATGTTCCTCTAATGATATGGTATCTAACACCAGGGATATCTTTAACCCTTCCACCTCTTATAAGTACAACACTGTGTTCTTGTAAGTTATGTCCTTCGCCAGGAATGTAAGATGTAACTTCATATCCATTTGAAAGTCTAACCCTAGCAACTTTTCTTAAAGCTGAGTTTGGCTTCTTAGGAGTAACTGTTTTAACAACTGTACAAACACCTCTTTTTTGTGGTGAGCAGTTATTAGTAGCTCTGTTTTTCTTAGAGTTCCAACCCTTTTGTAGAGCAGGAGCTGTTGATTTAGCTTTAGTAGATTGTCTACTTTTTCTTACTAATTGATTAATTGTTGGCATATTTTATTTTTCACCTCCATCTTAAAAAGAAATATACGCTAAAACATACTATTTCTAGCATACTTTAGCGTATAATATTGTATCATCTTTCTCTGTTTTAGTCAACACTTTTTTCAAGTATTTCATAGGTTATTCAAAGATTTTAATAAACTATTTTAGTTCTCTTCATCTATTGGACTGATAAACTTGTTATTACCTGCCAAATAATCAATTGATACTAATTTTTTTAATTTATTAAGCAATTCCTTTTCTAATACTGTTTTATACATATCATCATGATCTTTATATATAAATCTTGTTTCAACTAATAAATCATCTTCTAATTTGTCCAAATCTGGCATTCCAGGTCTGTAAACATTTTCAATGATAAAGTAATACTTTGTTCCATCATATTCTACGATAGCAGATATATAATACTCTTTATCTCCATATTTAATTTTAGTCATTTCTTCCATCTTAAATTCCTCCTATCGGTTTGAATTTTTATCTTTCGCCTGGCTCATCTTGTGCTGGTTCTTGTGCTGGTTCTTGTACTGGCTCTTGTACTGGCTCTTGTACTGGTTCTTGTACTGGTTCTTGTTGTTGTGGGTTTTGTTCTGTTGTTCTTGGTTGTTTATTTTTATTTCTTGGTGGAATACCTAATGTTTCTCTAACATGGCTTGCCAAATTTGAAATAGTAGCCATTATTGGTGGAACATAAGTGCTAGGTACTGAAAATACTACATGTCCAACATCAGTATACGTTTTCAAATCTGGTGATATTTCCTTATATGGTTGTATATCTTTTAATCCGCTATCCTTTACTAATTTTGCTAAACTTTCTTTAGCTTTTGCGCCAACTTCAACAAATTTAGTCAAGGCATCAATACCTCCATGAAGCAATTCTGAACCATTTTTATAAACAGCATCTTCAACAAATTGTGGTCTATCTTCTAAATATTTCCATACACCTTTATCTCCAAGTTCTTCACTTAAAGTCTTCTTATAAGCTGGAATTAAAGTATCTTTTAAGAATGATAATTTTTCCTGATAAGTTGCAGTTTGCATAAATTGTGCAGTTAAATCTTCAACCTGTTGATGTGCAAGTGCATCTGATCCTCCATGATTAAATCTTCCTAGTTGAGCTCTTACAAACTCACCATTGTGTGATGTTAAGAATTTATCATTTATCATCATTTTTATATAACCATCAAGTGCTTCTTCTGAAGGAGCGTTCTTTAAGCTTTCTTCCATTCTAACAATTTGCATTCTTGCTTCTTTTGCAGCTTTTAGATTTGCTTCACTCGCAGCAACATTTTCTGCATTAATTCTTCTATTATCTGCAGAAGTCTTTCTATTTGCTTGATTTGCAGCTTGATTTGCTTGATTTGCTTGATCTATTTGTTGATTTGCAGCATCTTGTTGTCGTTGAGCCTGAACTTTAGCAATTGATGGCATTGCAGCAACAACACCAGCCATTGCTCCATGAACCATTCTTGCCATAAATTTCATAAACTGAGGTTCTCTTTTATCTTCTTTGTAATCTCTTACTTGTCTATTCAAAATTTGTACTTGTTGAGAATCATTGATAACACCTTTATCAGCTTCTCCATCACCAACCATCCAAACAATTAATCTTGGAACTTTATTAGTTTTAACTTGTCCAGCTCTATATTCTTCATATTCTTGAGCCGCTTTATCAGCTTCGGCTTGCGTTTTAGCATCTCTAATTGCTTTGTGTAATCTGGCCGCTTCTTTATTAAATTCTGTTCTATCACCATTGTATGTACCAAAAATTCTTCCTCTAGTATTCATTCTTTGATGTGATTTTGCTTTTATGGCATTATCAAACTCGGTAAGTATAGAATTATTATCAGTAATCGTTTGCCATTCTCTTGCAAACCTACTTCTATCTCGAATTGATAAAACTTCTCCTCTTTCAAGAGCATCAGCAAGTTGTTTAATTTCTGGAGACATATTATTCTTAATCTCATTATTCTCTTCATTAATTTCTCTTTGAAGTCTATCTTTTATACATTCAAGATAAACCTCACCATATTTCTCATTTGCTATATCTCCAGTTTCAAGCATATTTGCTACAAGAAGTCTAAAATCTTCTTGTTCCATATTATCAATGTTTTTTCTCATTTCAGCTTCTTTAGCAAATGTTCCTCTTAATGCACTATGTATAGCTCCAGTTGCTTTCATAATAGCACTTATAGCCATTGGGGCCATTCCAGCTGCTATAACTGCAGGTGCAGCCATAGCTACAGCAGGTGTACCTGCCATTAAAGCAGCAAATCCAAGTCCTGCTCCTATACCAGCAACAGCTGGTCCTACAGTAAATTTTGTAAATATAGGAAGCTTAGAATTTCTTCTCATTATTGTATCCCATGTTCCAATATGTTTACTTTCTGTTTGCGCAACTAAATCTAATTTTCTCTGATTTTCATCAGTATAAATACCATAATCCACATTTCCTCCTGGTCTTGGAGGGTCTGGTCTTGGTCCTGGAGGATCTTTTTCTTTTTCTGGATCAGGTATTGGCTTTGGTGTAGGATGTTTTACTCTCCTATTTTCCTGTTGATCTCTAATCTGAACTCTTTCTCTTTGTAATCCTTCAAGCTCCTTAATAATATTTTCTAATCTTCTTCTTTTACTTTCAATGTCCTTATTCTTATCACCATCTTGTTCTGCTCTATTTCTTCTATCTAATTCTTCTTGTAATCTTTTTCTTTTCTGTTGCCAATCATCAAGTTCATCATCATCATTTTGCTCCATCCCATTTTGTAAATATGTCCTAAAATACAATTCATCTGCTATATGATCATCTAGTATTTTTATTTTATTTTCTATTTCTTCATTTGACATTGAAGCTAGTTCTTGTTCTTCCCTATCTCTTCTATCTAATTCTTCTTGTAATTTTTTTCTTTCTTGTTGCCATTCATCAAGTTTATTATCATCATTTTGCTCCATCCCATTTTGTTCTTGTGCTCTAAATTGCCATTCATCTGCTATTTGGTCATCTATCGCTCTTATTCTATTTTCAATTTTTTCCCTTGACAATGAACTTAAATCTTCTTCAGGCGTAGTTTTATTTAAATTAGCAAGCTCTTTTCTATATTCTTCTAATCTCGCATCAACTTCTGAAGCATATATAGCTTCAAATTCTAAACCTTTAACATTTTCTAAATTAGCTAATTCTTCCAAAATAGGAATTACATCATTAGCATAATCTATTTCTGCTTGTGACGAAATTCTAATTTGTTCTCTTTGTCCTTCTCTTTCAGTTCTATCCGCTTCAGATGGGCTTGACCATTCAGTATCATAATAAGGAGTATCTGCTTGAGTAGAATCTATTCCAAGCAATTGTGCAACTTCGTTTTGTAATTGATATCTTCTATCTTCTAAATCTCTTTTTTGTTCTTGAGTTAAATTAACATATTCAGGGCTGTCTACTTGAGCTTTTATTTGCATCATTTCAATTCTACGTTGAGCAACTTCCCTTGTTCTTACTTGCTCTGAAATTCTATCATTAATAACTGATTTTCTAACAACATCAACATCTCTAACTACAGTATTATTTTGCTCTTCTTGACTTTTACGATATTCGTAATCATATTCATTTCTAATAATATTATCAAAAGCTCTAATCATTCCATTGATTGTGTTTCTTTGTCTAGGAGTTAAATCTCTTCCAGAATTTAATAAACTACTTAAAGTAGCAACTTGTTTTGAAGCTGCCACACCACTTCCTATATATCTAGGTGCTCTTGTTCCTCTCATTACTAAAGCTGCTCTTGCTTCCTCTACTGTTTCTCTTATAACTTCTTGACCAGCCTCAGTTGTTAATACTATTTCTTCTTCTTCTTCCTGTCTTGCATTATTATTCTCATCATTTTGTCTTTGAGCTGCTTGCTCACGATATGCTATAACTTTATCAATATTCTCAAGTTCCTGGTTCATAGCTTCTTCACTAGTCAATGCAGCTTGAAGTTCAGTATAGTGATTAACTATTTTTTCTAATTCCATTTTTCTTAAAATATCATTTAGTTCGTTTACTAAATTATCATATTGTTCTCTTTCTTCACTATTTAACCTACTTGGTCTTCTACCTGCTAGAAAGTTAGTCATTTCATCTTGTTTTTTTACAGCAGCATCCCTTGTTCCATCAACATTAGCTAGCCTAGTTAGTTCTTTTTGGTAAAACTCTAATTCTCTCATTCTTTCCTCCCATTATATAATAGAAATCCTTATAATACTACTTTCTATTATTTATAATACTAATATTTTTCTTTTATGTCACTATATGTTACAAAAAAAACATACAAATAATACAAATTTGTATTATTTATTTTTCCACTTTTCTAAAGAAGTTAACGATCTTTGCGCCAATTTTTCATATCTTAATCTTTTGTCTATTACTTTTTCTGCTAATTTTGGTAAAATTCCAAAATTAGCATTCATTGGTTGAAAATTTTTATTTGGAACATTAATATAATTCATTAAACTTCCAATCATAGTTTCAACCGGTAAATCAATTATATTTTCTCTTTTGACTTTTTTTGTACTATTTATACCTGCAATTAAACCACTTGCAATTGATTCAACATATCCTTCAACTCCTGTAATTTGTCCTGCAAAAAATATATTACTGTTGTTTTTCATACTCAAATCTTTATTTAAAACTTCTGGAGAATTTAAAAATGTATTTCGGTGCATTACTCCAAATTTTGTAAATTCAGCATTTTTAAGTCCAGGAATCATTGAAAAAACTCTTTTCTGCTCTCCAAATTTTAAATTTGTTTGAAATCCAACAATATTATATAAGGTTCCTGCAGAATTATCTTGTCTTAATTGTACAACCGCATATGGCCTTTTAGCAGTTCTTGGGTCATCAAAACCTACTGGTTTTAATGGTCCATATCGTAATGTATCAATTCCCCTTTTTGCCATTACTTCAATTGGCATGCAACCTTCAAAAATTTCTTTTTTTTCAAAGTCATGTAATACTGTAACCTCTGCATTTATAAGTTCTTTCCAAAATGTCTCATATTCTTCTTGGTTTAATGGTAAATTTATGTAACTATCATTAAAGTTATCATTATTTATTCTTGTTTGCCATTCTTCAATTGATTCTTCTTTCTTTTTTTCCTGATTATATCTATCTCCAAAAAATCCAATATTCATATCAACCGAATCTTTTTCAATAATAGGTGCTGCTGCATCATAAAAATATAATTGTTTATTATCTATCAATCTACAAATATACATAGATAATTCATCTGATGTAAGAGGTCCTGTAGCAACTATTGAGATCTCGTCTTTATTAATTGATGTTACTTCTTTTTTTATAATTTCTATATTTGAATTATTTTCAATATATTCTGTAACTTTTTTAGAAAACAAATCTCTATCTACCGCTAGAGCCTGTCCTGCAGGAACACTAGTTTCGTCTGCAATTTTTATCAAAAGAGAATCCATTTTTCTTAATTCTTCTTTTAGTAGGCCACATGCATTTGTTAATAAATTAGATTTAAATGAATTACTACAAACTATTTCTGCTAAATTATTACTGCTATGGGCAGGAGAATATTTAAGTGGTTTCATTTCAAATAAACGAACCTTAATTCCTCTTTTAGATATTTGATAAGCAGCTTCACATCCAGCTAAACCTCCACCTATCACATTAATGTATAAATCACTCTGCTTATTATTCAATATTTTCTATCTCCTAATTTATTAATTTATTTAGTTGCTTCAGAAAATTTAGGATCTTTTCCTCTAGAATTTTTTCCTTTAGCCTTTTTTCTACTATTTTCAATAGCCTTCTGCTCCTTTTTTCTTGCTATATATTTTTCGGCTAATTCATTATAGATATCTGATATAGGTTTTCTTTCTCCAGAATCTGAATTAATTTTAATTCCTTCTCTTTGCGCACGAGCTAATATATTTTTGGCTGTTCTAGCATATAAAACAGTTAGCTGATCATCTTCAAATACTGGTTTAATGTTCTCTTGTTCCATAATGCTTTTTATTCCATCTGAATTACTTCCAATATCCTTATCAAGTTTTTCCTTTTGACCTTTTACTATATTTTTCAAAATTACGCTTTTAGCATCTTTTTTAGAATCATCACCAAACATATCTTTAATCCATATACAGTCTTGAGGATTTATAGTAGCTGGCATTTCTTTTACTTCCACAGCGGGCTTTTTCTTATCACCGGGCATCTCTTTATAAACTTCTTCCGGCACTTTCATTCCTGACTGTAATTTTTGAACAGGTGTAGCACCACTTAACAATCCTGCTTCTATATTTGTACAAAATTTGTCTATAAAACCACCTGGCTTTGCTATAGATTTCAACCATCTAAAAAACTTTAATAAAAAACCTCTTATTCGACCAACTTTAAATTCAATTTCACTATCTTGAGTTTTTTTGTCGCTACTATTTGTTTGGCCAGCTAGCTCTTTTTCTGACTTTTTCTCTCCCTCATCTTCTGCTTTTTTTTCTGTATCATCTGGCTTTTTTGTATTTTCAGCTAGTTTAATTTTTTTAAGTTTTCTTTTTAATTTTTGTATTCTGTCTTTTTCTGAATCATCTAATTGATACTTGATATCATTTTCATCTTCTTTTTCTATTTCATCAGATACAGGAATTCCTAAAATAGTTGCAATCTCTTCTCTAATTACATCTGCATAGGTTTTGCCTTGTTTTTTATCTTTGTTTGTTTCCAAATCTCATTTCTCCATTTCTATTTTTTATTTATTATCTTTTATTATTCTCAAATGATATGGTTAAATATCATTTGAGCATCCAACATTCTTTTAAATTATATCATAAAGATACTATTTTTTCAATACTTTATGTAAATTTGTGTTGTCAATACACATTTTTCAAACAATAAAGCAACCATTTTTTAATAAGTCCTCAAAATATTTGAACTTAATACACTCTATGGTTGCTTTATATATTTTATTCTTTCATTTATAATTATTTAGCAAATTGAGAAGAAACTGCTTTCTTGCGTTTGCCATTACTTTTTTCTGCACTCTTTCTAGTATTTTCTGCAACTTTTCTAGCAGAAAACCTTAGCGCCATTTTTTGTGCTAATTCATCATATATTTCAGATACTGGTCTTCTTTTTCCATCACTATCATTAATTTCTATACCATCTTTTTGAGCAAGTTTTATTATGCTTTTTGCTGTTCTTGCATATAAAACTGTTTGATAATCTTTTAATCCTGGTAATTTTGAAATTTGCTCTCTACCCATTATATTAGCAACTTTATTCTCTGGATTAAATGTTTCTTTATCAAGATTTTCTTTTTCTCTTGCAAAAATACCACGTAAGTATCTTAATTGCCCAGGTCTTGGATCTTTTTTTATTTCTCCATGAATCCATCGAACATCTTCTTCAAAAAGGTTTCTTTTTGAAGCTACTGCACTTTTAGCACCATTTTGTGTTCTAACACCGTTTTGTATTTTTTTTTGCTCTACAGCTTGCTTATCTTTTTTTGAATTTAAATCAAATTTACTTTCACTAAGGAATCCTTCTGCAAAACTAATTATTGAATTAATAATGTTCTTTCCATTTTTCCAAACAAACTTTGCAGCTCCAAAAAGCTTTGTTCCAATTTTTTTTAATACTTCAATCGCTTCATCTTTTCTATTATTTTTACCTTTTTCCATTTTAGTTGATTCTCTACGATTATTGGCTTTTGGGTTTATTTTATCAGTTTCTCTTGGCTTCACCCTATCAGAATTTGAACTAGTTTTTGGTAACCTACTACCTTTTTTACCAGAATTTGAAGTATCTTTATGAAGGCCTCCACGTTTTTGTCCCTTTTTCCTGTCACTAGTCAAATTTACATTTTTTTCAAAATAATCTCTAGCCTTAACCGTATTCATAAGAGCCATTTGAAGTTTACTTATTCTTTCTTCACGTTCAGCCCTTTCTTTATCAGTTATAATATCTATAAACAATTTATCTTTAATATTTCCTATTTGTGCTGTAAGCAAATCTATTTGTTCATTTAAGTATTCTATTGCTTCCTCGTTACTTCCAAACCTTTTTGCATCATTTATAATATTAGCTATATTTTCTTCTACAGATCTTTCCATATACATCCTCCAAACAAAAAAATCCAATACATTATAACACGCATTGGATTATTTTTTCAATACTTTATGTAAATTTAATAAAAATAAATGATAATTTATAGCTTAATCTATATAACTAAAGATGACTCTAACGCTAATTTAATCATATCATTAAGAGATTTTTCTCGTTGTTCTGAAGTTAGTGATTTTTTATTTATAACAGAATCAACAACCGTTAATAGGCAAGCTGCTTTTTTCTTCAACACATTTGCAGTATAAAACAAAGCAAATGATTCCATTTCAGCACCAACTATATTATATTCTTTTGGAAATTTTTCAATAAATTTGAATACATCTTCTATATATGGGTCAAAGCACTCAGTACAAGCAATATTAGTCTTTTTAAGATTTATATCTTCCCTATTTGCAACTTTTTCAATTGTAGAATTCAAAAAGCTATCAGCTCTAACAAAATCAACTTTTTCATTATTAAAATTTTCTGAAAAATTACCTCTTGTATAACTTCCATCTACCAAAATCGTATCTAATAAATCAATATCTTCAACATATACTCCGACAAGACCCAATTCGAATAATTGATTCTACTTCATAGAATTTATAAAGTTCATAGCAATAAATTCCCATACTTGGCATTCCCATTCCAGAAGCCATTATACTAACTTGCTTTCCTTTATAAAAACCTGTATATGCCAAAATATTTCTAACTGAATTAACTAATTTACAATCATCTAAAAAATTTTCTGCTATATATTTTGCTCTTAATGGATCCCCCGGCATAATAACAGTTTTAGCAATATCTCCGAAATTTGCTTCATTATGAACAGTCATTTTTTTAATCCTCCTATTCAATTCGAATTTTGTCATCATTCATTATATAATTTTTAATAAATACATAATCAGATGCTTTTATAGCTTTATCGTCTTTTACATCAGCTGCCAATAATTCACTAGGTTTTAATTTTCCGTCATCCATAATTTGATTTTTAATCAAAACATAGTCAGATGCCTTTATTTGACCATCACCATTAACATCTCCAAAAATAATAGCAGTATATTCTTTGATAACATCTCCTGTTTCTTTTCTTGATACACTAACCCTAGTATCAGATCCAACTAGATTATCTGCTAGTATTTTAACTTCCAAGCCTTCGCTAACTTCAAAATTTTTAGCAAGTTCTGAAGCTGTAGTCTTCGGATTAATTCTATATAAATAGCCATTTTGTTCTTTTAAGTTATTGATTTTTATATATTCATCATCATTTAAGCTATTTACAGTAACATTTACTTTTTTTGTAATATCAGTTCCATCAAGCTTAATTGTAATATTAGTGGTTCCTTCTCCTGTTGCAGTAATAATTCCGTCATTTGATACTGTTGCAATTGATGAATTATCAGTTGTATATATCAATTTTGAATTATTTCCTGAAAACATAACTGATGTAACGATTTGTTTTTTATCACCTTTAAGTACTTTTATTTCATCATCTGAAATGATTTCTATTTTTTCACTTTTCTTTTTTAATCCATAATATTCAACAATAGCCCTGCCATCAGCTTCTGCAATTTTTCTTAAATCTTCATCTGAATCGATAAATCCATAATCTGCTTGTAAATAGCAATGTTCAACAAGAATGGCTGGAATTCCTTCTCCATTTTGAATATTTGCATCTACTGCTCCAGCCGGTTTCCTAACTCCACTATCAATCATCGTTCCTCTCATAGCATATCTGATAATTCCATAATAATCAGCTCTTGATCCATCTGTATATATGTCTGTATAATCAGTTGGAATTAATTTTGTTTTTACTCCTCTGTTTGCTATTCCTAATTGTCCAAGGTTTGCCAATATTTTGTTTCCAAGCTCAGTCATTTCTTTATTATATTTTGGTAATGTCTTATTTGCTGTAACCCACATCTCAGCACCACTTGCATTCCCACTATTATAATGAAGACAAACTAATAAATCTGCATTATTATTTCTTGCAACCATTGCCCTATCGTAAATCGTAAAATCAACATCAGAAGCTAATCCCTCATGTGTTAATATAACTTTAACATCATATTCATTTAAATAATCTCTTAAATATTTTGTTGTTTTTAATGTAATGTCTCTTTCATAAATGTTTTTGTATATTGCACCACTATCTTTTCCTCCATGTCCAGGATCTAAAACAATAGTCATAGCCAGTGCTCTACCTGTACAAGAAAAGATAAAAAATACAACTAAAATTAATATAATTCGTAAATATATTTTTTTCACAATAAATAACTCTCCTAATTCATATCTATTTAATGATATCAAATAAGATTTTTTCTATCAACTAATATAACTAAAATAATACAAAGAATTAACACATATTTAATAATTTGTTTTAATATAGCTACTTCCTAAATTTTATTTAATAATCCATTTACCGCAATAAGTATATCTAATTTTCCATATTCATATGTTAATCCACCTTGCATATATGCTGTATATGGCTTGCAAAGTGGTCCATCACAACTAAATTCAATTGTTGAACCTGGAGTAAAGCTTCCACCAGCCATTATCTCCTCATGTGGGTATCCTGGCATTTCACTTGGAATAGGAACAACAAATGACTCAACAGGAGAGCCTTTTTGGATATTTTGGCAAAATTCAACTAACTTTTTTTCATCTCCAAGCTCTATTGTTTGAACTATATCTGTTCTTTTTTCATTATATGTAGGGCTTACCTTATATCCTACTTTTTCTAAAACTCGACTTGCAAAAATCATTGATTTTAAAGCTGATGCAACAACTTCTGGTGCAAAAAATAGTCCTTTATAATATGTAAGTAATACATTAAAATTTGCCCCCAAACTCTTTCCAATAGTTGGAAAATTTAATCTTTCAGAAATGCTTTCTATAAATTTAGCTTTTCCTACTATATATCCACCACTTGTAGCAATTCCAGCTCCTAAGTTTTTCATCAGTGAACTAACGCAAATGTCTGCTCCAACTTGTGTTGGTTCTTTTTCTTCTACAAATTCACCATAGCAATTATCAACTAAAATTATGATATTTTTATCTATATCTTTTACTGTTTTTATTGCTTTTTCAATTTTTTCAATTGTTAAACTTTTTCTATTTGCATATCCTCTTGAACGTTGAATTTCTATTAACTTAATTCCACCTTCTCTTACTCTTTGGGCAATTTTTTCATAATCAAAATCACTGTCAATCAAATCAATTTCTTCATATTTAATTCCATTTTTTATTAGTGAGTTTTCACTATTTCCTGATGTTCCAATTACACCTCTTATTGTGTCATAAGGTTCTCCTGAAATACTAAGCATTGTATCCCCATATTTTAAAAGTCCTGATAATGCTAAATATAGTGCATGTGTCCCTGACATAATTTGAGGTCTAACTAATGCATCTTCTGTTTCAAATACTTGTGCATATATTTTCTCTAACTTTTCTCTTCCTCCATCATAATAACCATAGCCTGTAATTTCATTAAAATCACTAGTTGAAACTCCATTATCTTGAAATGCTTTTAATACTTTCATACTAGATTTTAAGCATTGACTATCAATTTCAGAAAATATTTCTTTTAAATCTTCTTCACTTTCATTTGCAATTTTTTCTACTTCTTTGCTTATTCCAAATATTTCGTACATTTTCTTCTCCTTTTTTATTAAATAGCAATTAGTATATTATCATTAAATCAGCCATATTTCAATACATTTAAAGTGTTTTCCATAATAAAGTTACAGTTCAGTATGTAAAGGTTGACCGCCTAGAGGGGGGATAGGTATTTTGAGAATTAATTAAATGTAAGGTAGCAAAGATTATTCTCAAAATACCTATCCCCCCTCTAGGCGGTCAACCTTTACATACATAAAAAACGTCTTTAACATTGATATTTATAAAATCAATATTAAAAACGTTTTTTTATTAAGCACTTTTTAATTCTAACCTAAGCTTATCTGCAATCATTGCAATAAATTCTGAATTTGTAGGCTTTCCCTTAGTACTATCAACAGTATAACCAAAAATATTTTCTGTTGTTTCAAGTCTTCCTCTACTCCATGCAACTTCTATTGCATGCCTAATTGCTCTTTCAACTCTGCTTGATGTCGTCTTATATTTGTGCGCAATTTCAGGATATAGTTGTTTTGTAATTTGATTTATTATTTCTATATTGTCTACCACCATCATTATTGCTTCTCTCAAATATTGGTAACCCTTTATGTGTGCAGGAACTCCAACCTCATGAATAATATTTGTAACTAAGGCTTCTAAATTTTCCTCTGTCTTCTGAGTTCTTGGTATTTCTATATATGTTGCTTTTGGTTCTTTTATTGTATAATTTGTATTTATTTCAGGTATCTGATCATTATTTATTCCTTCAATTCTTTTAATTAATACTTCAATATCGAAAGGTTTTACTACATAATATTGTGCTCCTAAAGAAATTGCTTGAGCTGTAATTTTGTCTTGTCCAACTGCAGAGACCATTACACAATATGGCCTTTTTTCTAATCTTGTACTATTTAGTCTTTCTAAAACTCCAATTCCATCCAAATGTGGCATAATAACATCTAATAATGCAACATCTGGCTTTAATTGTACTATTTTATCAAAAGCCTCATCACCATCTTTAGCAATACCAATTACCTCCATATTATCTTTTTGATCAAAGTATTTTTGTAAAGTTGTAACAAAATCCATATTGTCATCTGCAATTAGAACTTTAATATTCTCTTTCACATCTTTCTCCTTTCTTATCTTAAAAATCTTTTGTAATTTACAATTTTTTCTTAAGTTTTGCCTAATATTCTAATCTAAAATGCAATAATTGTAAAAATTTAACAATTCGTATTATAAAATTAATAGGAGCATTTTTCAATACTCCCATCACCTTTTTTCATTGATCAATCTCGACATATTTCGACATCAGAATTTTAAAACCACTAATTTGAACTCTTTCAGAAATTTTTCCTGACGAAATTTTTTCTATATCTTCATTTTTTCCTTCTATAATAATTAATATTTTTTCATCATACTTTGAATCTATAATTTTAATATTTCGATTTTTTAAATTGTATTTAATTTCTTCTATATCTTTATATTCCGCGATAAATTCTGCTCTTAAACCTAAGTCCTGTTTTACAAATTTGGCACTATCTAAAACTTTTCCAACTGTATCAGAATAAGCTCTTACTAATCCACCCGTTCCAAGTAAAACTCCACCAAAATACCTAGTAACAACAACAGCAATATTTGATATTTCTTTTCCATTTAAAATATTCATCATAGGAAGTCCTGCCGTTCCGGACGGTTCCCCATCATCACTTGACCTTTTTACTTCATTTCCTATTGAATATGCATAACAATTATGACGTGCATCGTGATATTTTTTCTTTATCTCATTTATATACTTTTCTGCTTCTTCAACACTTTCTACATGACATGCATGGCATATAAATTTCGATTTCTTTTCAGTTAATTCTGCAACCAGTTCATTAACAATTGTATTAAACATTTTCCTCCCCTTCTAATTCATACCAGCAGTATACCCTGTTGAATAAGCAATTTGCAGATTAAATCCACCAGTATATGCATCAACATCAATTATTTCTCCAGCAAAATACAAGCCTTTTACAATTTTAGATTCCATGGTCTTAGGATTAATCTCCTTTATATTAATTCCACCAGCTGTAACAATAGCTTCTTCAACAGGCCTAAAACCATTAATATTAATTTCAAAACACTTTATTATTTCAACTAATTTTTGTCTTTCCTGCTTTGTTATTTCATTTACTGGTTTTTCTTTATTTATTCCAGATTTTTCAATAATTACCTCAATTATCTTTTTAGGTAATAATTTATCCAAAGAATTTTTAAATTGCTTGTTTTTCATTTCTTCAAAATCGCGTAAAATTCTAGAATCAAGTTGTTTAGAAGTTAGTGCTGGCTTCAAATCAATTTTCAAAACGATTTTATTTGAATTCATTTTTTCTTCTATGTTTTTATATCTAAGTAAATGTGCAGAACTACTTAAAATGGTTGGACCACTTACTCCAAAATGAGTAAATAACATTTCTCCAAAATCATCATATATTTTTTTATTTGCCTCTATATCAGCAATTTCAACCGCAACATTTCTAAGGCTTAAACCTTGAAGCTTTTTGCAAGTACCATTTTTTGAAATTAAAGGAACTAAAGATCCTTTTATGTCAGTGATTGTATGCCCCAAGTTTTGGGCCATAATATATCCATCTCCTGTAGAACCTGTTAAAGGATAGCTTTTTCCACCTGTAGCAAGTATAACTTTATCTGCCTTAAATCTTTTTCCATCTACAATAACAGCATTAACTTTCCCTTCTGAATCAAGTTCAATTTTATCTGCCTTGCAATCAAGTTTAATTTGCACTCTAGATTTTTTTACTTGCCTTTCAAGTGCTACTCTCACATCCTCTGCTTTATCACTAACAGGAAAATATCTATTTCCTCTCTCTTTCTTAACTTCTACTCCCTCTTTTTTCAAAAGTTCTAATATATCAATATTTGTAAAATTATCAAATGCACTATATAAAAATTTTCCATTCCCAGGAACATTGTTAATAAATTCTTTAATATCAATTGCATTTGTAATATTGCATCTTCCCTTACCTGTTATTAAAATTTTCTTTCCAAGTATATTATTTTTTTCAATTAATGTCACTTGATTTCCTGCTTTTGAACTACTAATAGCTGCCATCATACCAGCAGGTCCTCCACCTATTACAATTATATCCATAAATAATTAATCTCTTTCCTAGCTTTTTATCAAATTTTAAAATCTAATATTTATGAGCGATCTTTGATCGCTCACAACATTTAAATATAATCTCTAACTACACCATTTTTTAAACAATATTTTCCTATAAAAACTGGGTTTATATCTTCTGATTCATAAGTTGGCTCTAATATAATATCACCATTTTTATTAATTACTCCCCATTTACCATTTTTCTTAATCCCTGCAAATCCAAATTCATCTATCTCAGTTACTTCATCATATTCATATGGAATTATAATTCTGTCTTTTAAATCGACAAAGCCCCACTTTTTCCCATTTTTACTTGTAAACAACTGATTATCAAGAAAAACTGTTTTGTTATCCACCTTTTTTCCCTCAACTGTTAAAAAGTATAAGTCATCTTTTGTCGAAACTTGAATATAATTTCCTACTGTTTTAAGTTCAGCATCATTAACAGATATTATTTCATTCATACCTGCACTATAAATCGTTGTTTTATTTCCTTGAGTTGCGACTAACAACCCAGTTTCACCATTTTCTTCTATATAATCATAAATATTTTCAATAACAACTTTTCTATTTTTATCTGTTACTCCATATTTATAATTATCATCAATTGAAATATAAAATTTATCTGTCAATGTTTTTTGCAGACTAGCGAACTCCAGATTTTCTACTATTTTACCATTCAAATCAAATGTATAATCTACACCATTCTTGCTCGCTTTTACAAAAATTCCAACCACTAACAGTTCATCATATTGTTCTGGAATTATAACTTTTCCATCTAAATTTATTAATCCATATGACTTATTTTTCTGAACTGTGAAAGTATCTGTTCCATTATTATAGAAAATATTTATATATTTATATGTAGTAAGGTTTTCATTTCCTTTATATAAAGCATATCTACCATTTTCAGAGCAAACCAAATATGTATCACCTGAATCAATTTCAGTAACTCTGTATAGAACTTCTTGATTAATTTTTACAAGCTCTTTTTCATTTTTATCTAAGTAGCCATATAAATATCCGGATTTTCCTTTATTTCCAACTATATAACCCGCATCTTTGTATGATGAACCTTTACTATATCCATCACCTCTTATGTAATCATAGTTTGATTTAACTAATTGAACTCCCTTTACATTTATTACTCCATATTTATTGTTTTCTTTTACTAAGATTTCTCCATTTTTATCCACCAAAGAAGAAACTTCATCATATTTGGCTTCAGTTATTTTTTTACCATCAAAATCTAGTATTCCATATTTCCCATTTTCTTTATATTTTAAAACTGTTGTATTATATTCTTTTTCTCCATAACTTGATGTTCCTGAAATACTTGTTACCTCTGCAAAATTGGCATATAATTGGGTATTTTTATCATCAAACACTTTATATTGTTCTTCAGATTTTACAATGAATATTGCCTTTTCGGCATTTGGAATTTGAACCTCATCATATTCAGGTTCAATTATTATTGTTCCATCTTTTTTAATTACTCCACATTTTCCTTGAACCTCTAAAGGATAGTAAATAGTATCTTTTACAACTAATAATTCATAATCTCGATCCTTGGCATCTTTTTTAGTTAAAAAAATCAAACACAAAATACCAACTATAATTAATATAATTGCTACAATTAAAACAATCTTCTTTTTATTCATATATCTACTTCTTTCTATTTTACTATATTAATTATTCTTCTGTATTTTCCACTTTTTCAATTTCTATATTTTTATTTTTCTTTGAATTATATTTTTCTATAACTCTTTCAATATATATTCTTCTTATAATAGATAGATTTGTAAACATTCTTCCGACAAATACTATTACGGCAGCAAGATAAATATCAACATTTAATTTTTCTCCTAAAAATGTTAGAAGCATAGCTAAAATAGCATTTCCGAAAAAACCTGATACAAAGATCTTTATGTCAAAATTTTTCTTTAAAACTGATGTTAATCCACCAAAAACTGAATCTAATGCTGCTATAATAGCAATGGCTAAATATCCAGAATATGAATATGAAATTGTTGGTAAATTCATTCCAAGTATAATTCCTAATATTGAGCAGATAACAATAGTAATATAAAACATCTATAATTCCTCCTTACTTATTCTCCATAGTTTATTTCAATAAAATCATTGTATTTATTAATATATACTTCATTTTCAACTGTATAAGTTACTGACTTTTTATATGATTCTAATTCATCTTTAAGTCCACCTTTTATATTAATAACACTTTCTAAATATTTTGAATCTCCAATAACTTTAATTGTATATGGTGATGTTATTCTTTGCTCATTCATTACCATATACAAATACTGAATATCTTTTATATATGTTGTATTTACAATTCTCTGATCATTTATTGAAATAGCTTCAGCTCCAGCATATTTTAATTCATTTATTGCAAATAATAAATCATCATAACTTACACGTTGATAACTATCACTAGCAGCCTCTACCCCGTCACTAATAGTAATTACAATTCCTGGGCCTTTAACATCTGTATATCCAATATCACATTTAGCTTTTTCTACATCTGCTCTTAAAAGTTCAAGAGTTCCTTGATTGTCAGATGATTGACTGTTATATTCTTCAATCGTCTTTTCGATTTCTTCAATTTGCTTTTCCATTTCATCAGATTTTTCCTTAGTTGCAGTATACTCTGCTCTTAATTCTGACTCTCTCATAAGGCTAACACCAGATTTTTCAATAACATGTACTGTTTTAAATTGTACAAACATAACACTAGTAAGCAATAAACAAATAATTCCTATTGTTACTGCCATAATTATTTTTCCTTTCAAAAAAGCTCACCTCTATTCTACAACTTGTAAATATTGATATTGCTTTGTTCCAACATATTTAGGAACTGTAATATCATTACTTTTTTCCTTTTTTTCGACTTTAACTTTAATTCCTGCCATTTTCATAATATCTAAATATCCTGCAGGTCTTACCATTGTTCCATATAGGCCATCTGGTGATCCAATAGCTTTTATTACAAATGGAACAGCAATTTTTTGATTATTTATTTTTACAACATTACCATTACAATTAATAGGAGTTGTAGAAATAATTCTTTGTCCATTTATTGAAACCGCTTCTGCTCCAGCATTAAACAATTCATTAACTATCTCTACCAAATCTATATCATGTATAATGCTATCACTAGTATAGTTAGAAGCATTACTATCAGAATCTTCTAATGTTATTACTAATCCTTTACCTGTAATATCAGTATATCCTATAAGTCTATTTAATTCAGAAAGTTCAGATTCTAAAGCTGTTGCTTCATCACTATTTGATGCAACATTTTTTCTTAAAGTTTCTAATTGAACTTGAAGAGTTTCTGCTCTATTAGATAATCTATCATAATTTTCTTGTTCTTTTAAAACTTGATCACGCAATTTATTTTCAGCCATAGACTGAACAGATGCTTCTCCAATTGTAATGTATTTTTGAACACTCCTGTATTGAACACAAATACTTGAAGCTATAATAAAACACATAAAACCTATTATAATCATATATGATTTTTCGTTTTTCATTTACATCTCCCCTAATTTACTGATTCTCTGAAAAATGGTGGTTTTGAAGGAGTAAGCTCTCTGTTTAAGAATATTTCTCCTCTTTTTCCTTTTTCATTATTTAATATTTCTTTCATATATTGAATCTTAGTATTTATATCTTTATTTGATCCAAAATATACAACTTTTTGTTCTTCTTCTAAAGTAAATTTATAATCATCTGAATCTGAAATATCTATTTTAGTTATATAATCAAACACTTCATAGTTTTTCGCAGTCTCAACAATACTAGCAACAACATCAAGTTTTTTCAAATCTTCTTCTTTTAATCTTGCCGAATTATCCTTAATATTAATAAGCTGATCTGTTGGTGTTTTAATTCCTACTAATATTGGCAATCCTTCAATTTTTTGACTTGTTATTTCTAAAATATATCCCTGCCCATCAATTATTGCATACTTACCTTCACCAAATTCAACTAAGTATTTTTCTGTTCTCTCTTCTACAAAAATTTTAACTTTATTAGGTAATTTTCTTGAAATCTTAACTGTATTAATATAAGGATTTTTTTCAATATTTTCTATAACATCACTTTTTCTCATCAAAAATATATTTTTATATAATTCAATCTTTGATAAACTTGAAATTGTTTCTGATGAAAGCTTTTTATTATTCTCTACTAGTATTTGTTCAACATTAAATGCAGGTGATAAGCAAAGGAAGCAACCTGCGCCGACAAATAACATAATAATTAGTATAGCCTTTATAACTATGCCTTTAGGCTTCTTTGCTCTTTTTTCTTTAGTATTTTGTTCATAGTTCTTCGGCTTAGAAACTTTCTTATTTTGTTCATAGTTCTTCATTTTAGATTCTTTTTTACTTTTCTTTTTCTTCTTTTGTTTTTTTATCTCTGTAGAATTTGAATTAGAACTAGAAACACCAATAATATAATCATTATCAAAATTAAATTTATTATTTACTGTTTGATTCTTTTTCTTATTTTTCAAACTAAAAACTCCTTTGTATAATTATTTTATGTCAATATCAATATTAAGACTTTTTAATTTACCATTTAGGTTCTCATAACCTCTTTGAATTAATTCAAAATTATCAATTGTTGTGATTCCCTTTGCCTTTACTGCAGCACATACTAAAGCCGCTCCTCCTCTTAAATCACATGCTTTGACATCTCTTGCGATTAATCTCCTGCAACCTATTACCACAGCACTATTCCCTGTTACTGAAATCTTTGCCCCCATTTTTATAAGCTCAGGTACACATTTAAATCTGTTTTCAAAAATATTTTCAGTAACAATTGCTGTTCCTTTAGAAACAGTAAGCATCGCCAAAAAGATTGATTGCATATCTGTTGGGAATCCAGGATAAGGAAATGTTTGAAAACCTATTGCCTTTAACCTTCTTGGAGCATTTAAAATAATTCTATTTTTCTCTTTAAAAATTTTACAACCTGTTTCTTCTAATTTGTTAATTATTGGTACTATATACTCTGGATTTGCATTTATAAGTTCTATATTACCTGCTGTCATTGCTGCCATTGATAAAAAAGTTCCTGTTTCAATTCTATCTGACATAATATTATAAGATACATCCTTTAATTTTTTAACGCCTTTTATTTTAATAATATTACTTCCCGCTCCTGAAACTTTAGCTCCCATTCTATTTAAAAAGTTTTGCAAATCTATTATTTCTGGCTCCATTGCAACATTTCTAATTATTGTCTCACCATCAGCAAGTATAGCTGATAAAATTAAATTTTCGGTTGCACCTACACTCGGAAAATCAAGTTGTATTTCTGCCGGTATTATTCTATCACATTTACATACAATATATCCAGTACTTTCATCAATATTTATTCCTAATTTTTTAAATCCCATAATATGTAAATCAATTGGTCTTGTTCCAATATCACAGCCCCCTGGATAAGAAAATCTTGCTTTCCTAAATCTCCCTATTAATGCGCCAGCTATAATAACAGATGATCTCATTTTGTTCATTAATTCTTTATCTATCTCAAATTTATTAATATTTGAAGAATCTATCTCAATCCTATTATTTTTTCTTCGAACTCTACACCCTATATCTTTTAAGATATCTAGCATTCCAAGTGTATCTTTAATATCTGGTACATTGTATAAAGTTGATTTTCCACCGTTTAATATGCAAGCTGCAATAATAGGAAGACTACTGTTTTTAGAGCCAGAAATTTTAATCTCACCTTCTATCTTGTTTGGTCCTTTTATTTTACACATTGACATATCAATTCCACCTTTCTTTTATTGATATATCCTATGTAAATTTTGCAAAAAAGTTCAATATTCGAAAAATTTCGCAAAAATTAGCTCGACTTATTTAAAAATCGAGCCTTTTTTTAAAACTTTTTCAAATTAGCGTTTTCTTTAAACCATGAATTTAATCTTTTGAAATCAATTTTTCCTTCTAGGCACTGTATAGTCATGTTTTTTGCTTCCACATTCCAACTATCAAACTGATGTTTAATCTCTGGATTTTTATCAACATTTCGCCTCATTTTATTATGTTGATTTTTATAATTGTTTCTATAAAGAACTTTAGCTGAATCAGTGTTTTTTCTTACATCATAAGAATTTCCTTTACAATCATCACAATATATCTGTTTTGCATTAGGTAAAAAATATTTACCACAATCTTGACATTTTTTTATTGTAATTTTATTTTCCATTATATCTCTAATATAAATATTTAATAATTCATCAAGTGAAGTAATTTCATATCTTGTAACAATTTGAAATTGACCATCAAGTTGAGCCATCTTGCCTTTTCTATTTTGTGGCAATCTTTCAAAATTAGTTTCACTTCTTGGAATATTTAATGGCTTTATTAATAAATCTTCAATTTTGTCTTTTCCTTTTGAACGCCTATCTACTTGTTTATCAACAATCATAAAAAATATAATTATAGAATATAAGTAATTTAAAATTCCAGATAAAAGATTATTATTATGTTCTATTAATTTAGAATTTTCCTCATCTATTAAAGAAATATTCTTTTTAATCTCCTTCTTTACTCCTTCTAAATCACTTCTATCATGTTCAAAATATTTTTCAAAATCATCTAATTGAACAAACATTTTTAGTCTTTGTTCATCTTCTAGAAGTTCTTCTAAATCAAGCTCATCTTTTCTATTGCTATTATATTCTTCTAAAAATTCATCTTGCTCTTGAATATTTATACCAATATATTTATTTAAATCTTCACATAATAAATTAATAATTGATTGATTTAATTCACATTCTTCTAAATCTCTTCTTAATTTATCAACATATTCAAAATGTTCAAATAAGTCTACTATAACGGCTTTATCAATTTTTTTCACATTTTCTTTAGTTTTAGAAATGTATTCCATTATAGCAGAAAAAATTTCCTCTTTTTTGTTTATGATATCTAATAGTAATACTCCATTACTGTTTTCATATGTTATTTCATCTTCTATATCTTCAAAAATCTCATATTCATTAGAAAATGATATATAATATTTTGCTTTATCTTTTGTAGTCATCTGAGATTCATTATTATTGTGACCTATCATTTTATTTAAGTCGACTAATGCCTCATTTAAACTACTTTCTTTCACTATAAGACACCTCACAAATCTGAATAATTTAGCATTTAAAATGCATTCAAATTATATCACGGCATCTTTGTTATGTCAACATTTTCTGTATTTCATATGGTTGATTTTTATTAGACTACAAAAGTCATTATGAAAACTCCAATTGCCTGGATTATAAATAAATTTAAAGTATTTGATGTAAGTAAATTATTTGTTGCTTCAATAACACCTACCATATCATCATTTTCATTTTTGTGAAACTTCTGAGATTCAAAAAAAGTAATTAGCTCTGGAAGACTTGTTGCTAATCCAAGGATAATTCCAACAACTATTTGAGGAATATTAAAAACTAAACATAATTTTTCCAAACATTCCCCAAGCAAAACACTTATTACAAACAATATAATTCCTATCATAAATAAAATACCTATATATCTAATTGATTTTCTTATATTTTTTCCCTGTGAAACACTATTTAAATTATCATCATAATTTCCAAAATATTTTTTATGAGTCAATCTGCTAATAAATGCAAAAAAGACATATAGTAAAATAAATATTGCAACAAAAAATAAATCTGTTTGAATATCGATTTTCATTAATACAAGTGGAATAATTATAGTAAAAATTACTAATACCATATTGACCTTTACAGCGATATTGTTTAATTTTTTTATATTTTTATTAAAAACAATAGTCATAACATATTGAACAAAATTAATAATGTTTGAACTTAAAATATTATAAAGTCCTGCACCAGCAAGTCCTTTTAAACTAGAAATTGTAATCGTTAAAAATTCAGGGACTGATGTTGAAGCTCCTGTAATTTCACCGGTTGTTCTTGATTTTAAATTCAAACTAACTGAAAGTTTTCTTAGAATTTCAACTAAAAAATATTTTGAAATAACAATTATCAAAAACACATAAAAAATAAATTTTAAAAATTCAAAATACATAGTGTATTCCTCCACACTATGTATTCTCTCCTTAAAAAAGTTTTTAACTCATTTTCATTATAATATTTTCAACTTCATTTGCTATATTCTCAGCAGTATCTAAACAATTTTCTAAACAGTCATATATATTTTTCCATTTAATAACTTCAATTGAATCTTTCTCATTTTTAAATAACTCACTAATTGCCTTTTGATATAAAGAATCTCCAATTTCTTCTATACCATTAATTTCAATAACCATATTTTTCATTTCATCATATTTTTTGGTATCTTTAAATTTTAAAAACATATCTTGTAATTTTTCACATACTTTTACAATCAGTTCAGTAATTTGACTAACATCACTACGTATTTGGGAAATATCAAAAATATTAATATTTATAACAATTTCATCTATACAATCTTCTAAATCATCTATTGTATGGGAAAGTATCATAATATCATCTCTATCAATAGGAGTAATAAAATCCCTAACCAAGTAATTTAAAATATCATGCAAATTCCTATCAGCTTCATTTTCCAATTCATGTACCTTGTTTTCCATTTCTACTGACCTTAATTTATCAAAATCTTTTATATATTCATTCAAGATTTTTGCACTTTCCAAAGCACAATTAATGTTTTTTGAAAATTCATTAAAATAATTCATTTTTTCTTTTTTCATATATATAATCTCCTATGCAAATATTTTCATTATAATATTTGTAAATATATACCCCATTATTCCACAACCAGGAAAAGTTATAATCCAAGTAATTACTATATTTTTAGCAATACTCCAATCAACACTAGATATCCTTTTTGCAGCACCTACTCCCATTACTGAAGAAATCTTAGTTTGTGTGGTACTCATTGGTATTCCCAAAAAGCTTGCAATTACCAATCCTAAAAAGCTCGCTAAATCTGCAGCAGTTCCTTGATAAGTTTCAATTTTAGTCATTTTCACTCCAACGGTTTTTATAATTCTTTTTGCTCCAACAAATGTTCCTATCGTCATTATAACAGAACATAAAAATAACATCCATATAGGAATTGCAAAAGTTGCAACATTAACTACACCACTTGATAGAAAGGCACCCAATATCAAAATTGCTAAAAGCTTTTGACCATCTTGAGCTCCATTCATAAACACCATAGCTAAGTCTCCAAATAGTTGTGCTTTACTAAAAAATCCTTGAGCTTTTCTCCTATCAACATTTTTAAAAGCTTTTTCAATCGCTTTAGTTATTAGATAAGCTAATATAAAACCTCCAAATGTTGCTATAAATAGTCCCATTAGTACCTTTTGCCATTGTTCAAAATTTATTCCAGATATTCCATGACTTATCGCAATTGATGCACCTGTTAATCCTGCAACTAATGCATGATTTTGGCTAGTTGGTATTCCAAATATCCATGCTAGAAAACACCACACAACAATTGCAGATAATGCAGCCCCCAGAGCCATCAGAGCTATCTTCGGATTATTTCCAAAGTTTGCAATTTTATATATAGTTTGAGCAACATTAGTACTTAAACCAGCCATTACGAAAACTCCAAGGAAATTAAAAATCCCTGCTAAAATCAAACCTTTCTTAGGTGTAACCGATCTTGTCACAATACTTGTTGTAAGCGCATTGGGAACATCTGACCAGCCATTGAATAATATAACTGCACCTACTAAAACTGAAATCACTCCTAAAACTGGATAATTAATAGTTTGCAGAATATAATTACTTAAACTTAAATCCATCTATATTTTCCTCATATTAATAATTTATCATATTATTAATAATATAATACATTTTTTTTTAATACAATTATTATTTTATATATTTTGATTTTTCACGGCTACATATATTTCAGTTTTATTGACACTTTAGCTTTTTTATTAGATAATACACATATAGGAGAAAATAATGAATGAAACCTTTTGAAGAAATATATGGAAATTTAAGCAATGAAAAATATGACGATTTAGAAAAAACTAGATTAAAAGAAAAAAAACATACAAAATTAATAGCATATGCAATATTGAGTTTTATACTCCTTTTTTCAATTATGACTTTTGTTGGATTAGGAAAAGATTCCAATTTTTTAATAAATTTTTTTCCAGTCATCTTTTTTATTGTCTCATTTTTAATGATTTTAAGTATACTTCTTCTCCTTATTTATTTAATATTTAAACTAATTAATAAGCAATCTAAAAAGAGTTACAACCAATTATTTAAGGAAACAATAATTTCAAAATTAGTTTCAAATTATGATAATAATCTTATATTTACATCAAGTCAATCAATACCTCGCCAAACATACAAGCTTGGATTGTTTGAAAATTATGATACATTTCATTCAGATGATTTAATTTATGGAAAAATTGATGGAATCATAGATTTTAAAATGGGCGATGTTCATACTCAAAATAGAACTACCGATTCTGATGGAAATACTACATATCATACACTTTTCAGAGGATTGTTTTCTTTGGCTAAATTAGATAAAAATATATCTAGCATAATAAAAATAAGATCTAACAATAATTTTATAGGAAAAGGATTATCACAAAAAGAACAATTGCAAATGGATTCAATTGAATTTGAAAATAACTTTGATATATATACAACAGACAAAATACTTGCAATGAGAATTCTAACATCAGATATTATGGACTATATGGTAAATTTCAAAAGAAATAACAATATTAAATTTGAAATAACACTTTCAAATCAAGAACTTTATATTAGAATTCACTGCTCAAATATGTTCGAAGGCTCCATTTATAAAAATCCTTTGGATAAATATTTACTTAAACAATATTACACATATCTAGATTTCATGTGTGAATTAAATAAAAAATTTTATAAAGTAATATCAGATAAAGATATTTAGAAAGGAAAACAATGTTAAAACCTATTATTATTCTAATAATTATTATACTTTTTATATTTATAATTAAAATTATAAAAAAATATAACCTATTAATAGAAAAACGAAATGCTGTAAAACAATCTAAGTCTTCAATTGATGTATACCTAAAGCAAAAATTTGATCTTATTCCAAATTTAGTAGAATGTGTAAAAGAATATGCTACCCACGAACAAAACTTATTAGAATCAATTACAAAACTAAGGACAGAATACAATGAAAGTATGAACTTTGAAAAAGCTTCTGAATTAAACAATAAATTAAATCAATTAATCGTAATTGGAGAAAATTATCCTGAACTTAAATCAAGTAACAATTTTCTTAACTTACAAAAAAACTTAGAAAAAATGGAAGACCAGCTTCAAGCTGCAAGGAGACTATATAATATTGATGTAACAAACTATAACACATTCATACAAACCTTTCCCAATAACGTATATGCTTTAGTTTTTGGTTTCAAACCAGAATCACTTTTTGAACTTGAAAACAGTAAATAAAATCATTTAAATAACCGTCACACTCAAATAGTGACGGTTATTTTTTGCATGGTAAATTAATTAAACTTTTATCTGATCTAGTCCATATATCAAATATCCTATGATTATAAAAAAAACAGTCAAACCCAAAATATTTGATATAACACTCAATAATCCTAGGCTTCCAATATCTAGGAAAATATAAATATATCTATTCATATGATTTGCAATCCTATCTAAAACTTCATATTGAGCTTGAATAAAAACAATTGCAACATACAAATATGGTAGCATAATCCATAAAAGTGGATCATACCAAGTAAATTTCTTTTTTTCATCAAATAAAATCCAATCAAACAAAGTCAAAAAAGGCATAATATAGTGAAAAATAATATCAGAAAATTTTAGATTTTGATATGGATTAATTCTTAATGCATATGGGATCAAAATAAAATGATAAACTATCATAGTAAGTAAAATACAAATTATTGCGCCACCTTTAATATGGGGCGAAATGCTTGTAGACCCTATTTTGCCGCATCTTAAAAATATCTTTCAATGTTTTTATACTTAAAAGCAAAAATAATATAATGCAGATTAAATTACTTATTATTGTAAAATACAATAAATTAGCTCTTACAAACATCCCTCTAAAAATTCCAAAATCATAGACAATAGTTATTGCCCCTAAAACAAATGAAATAACCCTATAGCAAAGCGCTACATACCTATTATTCAAGCACATTTTATTCTCCTCAAAACTTTAGCTCATCAAACCGAAACTAATTCCAATTGCACTATTGATTTTTCCCATTATTTCTTTATCATCTATATGTCCAATTTTTTCTTTTAATCTACTTTTATCTATAGTACGTATTTGTTCTGTTAAAACCACAGAATCAGATTTTAATCCAACCCCTTTAGAATCAATCTCTATATGTGTTGGCAATTTATTTTTACCAATTTGCGAAGTAATCGCAGCTGCAATTACTGTTGGACTATATTTATTACCTGTATCATTTTGAACTATTAAAACTGGCCTTGTGCCTCCTTGCTCTGATCCAATAACAGGACTCAAATCAGCATAAAACATATCTCCTCTTTTGATTGTCATAAAAATCACTCCTACTAATTTTAGTGTGTATCGAATCTATAAATTACTATATTTTTAAATATAAATTCTAAACATTTACAAAATTTGTACCGTAGTATATTCTATGATGATTGTTCTATTATTGTTTATGTCTTTTATTTCCATTTTTTCTACTTGATTCTTTTCTATATTAAAATACAATATTTTACTTTTCAAATACTTACTATCTGAGTTACTAACTTTAACATTTGCTATATAATATCCATCTTTTTTTACCACTTCTTTTCTATCATCTAATCTATAATCATAAACAAATTCATCAAGTCCAAGTGAATTTCTAAAAGGTTCTTTATACATATTAAATACTTTATCCAGACCAAGGCTAGTATTTTTTACTATAATTCTATCATCATGGTTTTCAATAGTAAGCTTTACACCATCAGATGATTCAATATTTTGTATTAGTTTATTACCTTGACATTCTTGTTTCAAAAAATATGTATTCGAATTTTTATTACTATTCACTGTAACTAAACCTTCAATTTTATAATTTTTGATATTAGAAATATATTTATCAAATTCATCCATATTTTCGATATTTTTATTATTTCCAGCATGCCAAAATTTATAACAAATTAGAATAAAAAATAAAATTAGAAGAATTGCAAATACTAAAAATTTTTTTTGTTTCATACAGCTCCTCTCTTTCATTTTATGCACTAGTTTGACTTGAAATTTCTTTTCTCATTTTGAGCATTATTTTCTTTTCTAATCTCGAAATATAACTCTGTGAAATTCCAAGTAGATCAGCAACTTCTTTTTGCGTTTTTTCCTTATATCCCGACATTCCAAATCGAAGATTCATAATATATTTTTCTTTATCTGATAGTTTCGAAATTGCAACTTTTAAAAGCTTATGATCTACTTCATCTTCTAGATTTTTATAAATAATATCTTCATCTGTTCCCAAAATATCTGAAAGCAATAATTCATTACCATCTCTATCTTGATTTAAAGGCTCATCAATTGAAACTTCTCCTTTAACTTTATTATTTCGTCTTAAAAACATTAAAATTTCATTTTCAATACAACGAGAAGCATATGTAGCAAGTTTAATATTCTTTCCAGTATTAAAAGTATTTATTGCTTTCATAAGTCCTATAGTTCCTATTGAAATTAAATCTTCTAAATCAACACCAGTATTTTCAAATTTTTTAGCAATATACACTACCAATCTCAAATTTCTCTCAACCAATATCTGTCTCGCACTTTCATCACCATTATCAATTTTAGCTAATACTTCATTTTCTTCAAGCATAGAAAGTGGTGGAGGCAATAATTGACTTCCATTAATATAAAATATAGGAAACTTATCAAACTCCTTACCAAAAATTTTTTTATACAACCTTTTAATAATATTAATAATTTTCATTCTAAATACTCCCTCCATCTAAAGAATCTAAACCAAAAATTCCATTATAGTTGCCACCTTCACTCAAATAATCTGAGCAAATTCCAATTACTACATTTTCATATTTTCTACCACTCTCCTTTACTAAAATATAGTCAGGGGCTATGCCTAAGAGCATTCCTCTAGCATTTCCAACACTTTTATATGGAATTAAAAACATTCCCAAAGGAACTTCTTTATTACCACTTAAAATTAAATCAATATCTTCAAATATATTTTCATTTTCATTTATAACTATATTTCCAGAGGCTATTTTACTTTTTTGAAAAATCCAATATTTATCTAATAAATCTTTTACAGCATATTTTTCTACAACAATAACAGGCCTATTTTTAAATGGTTCTCTTAGTAAATTTCCTGTATCAAGTAAAACTCTTATCTTAACTTCTATTTTTCCAAAAATAATTACTATATTATTTAGTATGTGCCTTTTTCTATTTTTAAAAAAAATCGCAACAAATACAAATGCCAGAATTCCAGAAACAATTAAGATTTCAATTCCAAATTTACCGACAATAATACCATTAATAATAGAGTAGTTGCCCCTATTTATTAGTGACATTAAAGCAAATGAAACTCCTCCAAATAAAAAGCTTATAAAATAAAACAATAAAACTTGTTTAATTACATTTTTCAAGCCAGATTTTCCAAATGCAATCACCATCGTAAAAATTGCAATAATTAACTGAAAGATTGATATTTGTGGAAAAACAAGTTGCAATATATAAAATAAAGAACATACAAAGCTAGCTATAATTTTTCGTATTTTCTTATCATTTGCATTTAAACAAATTGCCTCTGAAAAGATAATTGCTAAATTCATTATTAGATTTTCTAAAAAAATTACATCAAGATAAATAATCATTTATACTCCTATGTAGCTTGGTTTAATCTAAATAAACAAATTGTCTCACTCTTAATACTAAAAACTATCTACCTGTTTGAATATTGTTATATCAAACTTCTTCTAAAAAACTTGTCATTTCCTCTTGTAGAAAAAAAGAAAAAGTCTACTTTTTTGTAGACTTTTCTTCATTTTTTCATTTATATATATTTTCTTTGACAATAATGGATAAAATTATTTCATGTTTTTATTTTTTCTTAAAAATGTAGGTATATCTAATTCACTATTACCATTAGAATCAGAATTTGATATAGGATTCATTTTCCTTTCCCATGCTTTATTAACTATATCTGTTGCTTTTTGAACTTTTTCATCTTCATTTTCGAAACCTGTAGCTATAACAGTAATTTGAATTTCATCTCCCATAGAATCATCTGTAACAGATCCAAATATAATATTAGCTTCAGGATCAGCGCTACGTTGCACTAATTCAGCAGCCGTATTAGCTTCGTGTAATCCGACATCACTTCCACCAGTAATATTAATGATAACGCCCCTTGCTCCTTCAATTGATGTTTCAAGTAATGGAGATTGTATAGCTTGTTTTGCAGCATCTTCAGCTCTGTTTTCTCCAGATGCTCTACCAATACCCATATGAGCCATTCCTCTATCTAACATAATTGTTTTAACATCTGCAAAATCTAAGTTGATTAATCCTGGTACAGCAATTAAATCAGATATTCCTTGAACACCTTGTCTTAAAACATCATCAGCCATTCTAAATGCTTCTATAATTGAAGTTTTTCTATCAATTACTTGTAATAATTTATCATTTGGAATTACTACTAATGTATCAACTTTACCTTTTAAGCTCTCAATTCCTCTTTCAGCTTGGGCTAATCTCTTTTTTCCTTCAAATGTAAATGGTTTTGTAACAACACCTATTGTTAAAATTCCCATTTCTTTTGCAGTTCCTGCTACTATTGGTGCAGCACCAGTTCCTGTTCCTCCACCCATTCCAGCAGTAACAAAAACCATATCTGCTCCTCTAAGAGCTTCTGCTACTTCAGTTCTGCTTTCTTCAGCAGCTTGTGCACCTATATCAGGATTAGCTCCAGCACCAAGACCTCTAGTTAATTTTTCACCTATCTGAATTTTTGTTGAAGCTTTTGATAATTGAAGAGCTTGTCTATCTGTATTAACAGAAATAAATTCAACATTTTTAATACCTGCATCAATCATCCTGTTAACAGCATTATTTCCTGCACCTCCAACACCTATAACTTTGATAGTTGCTGTTCCATCCATCATATAGTTGTTATTATTATCCTCATTTTCCATTATCATAAGGTACTTCCTCCTTCAAAAATATATATTATATAAAAATTAATAACTTATACAAAACTTTTTATAATGACTATGAATAAAAAAAGTCTCTTATCTTTTCTAAAATTCCTTTAATTCCGCCTTTTTCACTTTTTGTATCTATTGTACTAGATACTCTCTTCGAATATGCTCTTGAAGAAATATATCTAACTAATGCATAGCTAGTTCTATAAATTGGTTTAATAGTTGCTACAATTCTAGCTGTAGAAACCTTAACAGGTATATTTAAAATAATTTTACCTGCCATATCGCTTTTATTAATTGTAGTTATTCCATCTCCAACTAATATAACATTATTAATATTGTTTTTTATTCCTTGTGATGAAATATCTCTATTTACTAGAGAGAATATTTCTTCAACTCGGGCTTCAATAATTTCAATTAATTCAGAGCTTTTTATTGTTTTATTTCTACTATCTCCACCATTATAAGTGTTAAGAACAATGTCATTATCATTATCTATAAATGATTTTAAAGCTAGCCCATATTGGCGTTTTAATTTATCAGCCTCTTCTCTTGAAATGTTTAAAACATATGCTATATCACTTGTAATATTATCTCCACCTAATGGAAGTGTATTTGTATAAATAAATGAACTTCCTTTAAAGACTCCAATTTCGGTATTACCAGCACCAATATCTAGAATCATAATATTATCATTTAATTCATTAGTGTCTAACACTAGATTTCTTTCGGCTAGAGTAATTGGAACAATACCATCAATGTCTATTCCAGCTTTTCTACAGATATTAGTAATTCTTTTTACATAAGCCTTATCTGCCAAAATAAGCTGAGCCATTAAAGTAAAGCTAGAGCAATAATTTCCTACTGGGCTATCAACTATTTTTCCATCATCCAAAATAAATTTATCTGGAACAACATCTACTAAAATATCAGTTTCAGGTAATTCAATATCTCTAATCATAGACATAGCTGAAACAACATCCTTTTGTGAAACGCCATCAAATCTATCTTTGATTTCTTTCACTATACTATTTTGAACAATAGTTGTATATTTACCTTGAATTGTAATATATGCTGAATTGATTTTAAAATCAGCAATCTCTTCAGCCTCCTTGATTGACTTAGAAATAGCAATTGAGATAGCGTCATCATCAATAATCTGTCCTTTACTAATTCCATTGCATCTGCAAGAAGTATTACAAATTATTTCAATTTGTTTGAAATTATTTACTTCACCAACAACCGTGCTAACCTTAGATGTACCAATATCTACACCAACAATTATATCTCCAATTGCCAAGATAATTCCTCCATTTTTTTAGTAAATAATTAATTAGATTTAGAATATTATAATTTGTATCAAAAGTCAATAGAAATTGTCATGTTTTCGTAACGGTTTTGTAACGGTTTTGTAATAAACTTTTGTAAATCGATTATAAATATATAACACTTTTATCCAAAAAGCAACAAAAATCGACACAAAAAATTAAAAAAAATATTGTTTTTTTTTATAATGTGATTTTGCAATTTTTTATGTCAAATGGGACGCCCTTTTTTGACACATTTTTTCTAAAAATAACTAAAAAAAAGAACCTAAATTATTAATTATTTAATAATAATCTAGATTCTTTACCTAAGCAATAACTATTTATCGTTTATAATAATATTAGCGAATATTTTCAAGTTCTTCCTTTGATAAGCCTGTTACTTTTATTATAATCTCAATATCAATTTTTTCTTCTAACATTTTTTTAGCTATTTCTTTTTGTTTTTCTTTTTGACCTTGTTCTTTGCCTTGTTCTATTCCTTGTTTTATTCCTTCTTCTTTTCCTTGCTCTATCCCTTGCCTCATTCCTTCTTCTTTTCCTACATCTACTCCTCTTGCATATATCGCTTTTTCATCCA
>CAMYZH010000005.1 GCA_947303785.1 uncultured Clostridium sp. | reverse complement strand
GTCAATGAGAAAAACACTAGTTGCAATTACACTATTAATATTGATAATATCAACGTTTTCATCAGCTTATGATGTTCGAAGTGTTGAAGAACTATCTTATGTTATCGCAATCGGAATTGATAAATCAGATTCTGAACTAGAACCTCTTTGTCTTACCTTGCAAATAGCCAAACCAGACTTATCTGATGGTGGTGGAACAAAAATCTCATCAGAAATAAAAAGTGTTAATTGTAATTCATTTAATTTAGGAATTGCAATGTTAAATTTAGAAAACACTTATGAACTAAATCTTTCACATTGCTCTGTAATTGTAATATCTGAAGAACTCGCTAAACTTGGTTTTGAAAGTTTTATTAGTACTATAAGTAACAATATAGAAATCAGGCCAACTTGTAATGTCCTAATTTGCCAGTCTTCTGCTAAAGAATTTCTAGAAGTTGCATCAAAAATTGATGATGTTTCTGCAAAGTTTTATAATTCATTTATTAATTCTGCAAAAACAACATCTTATGTAACACCTTGTAATTTAAGTGATTTTTTTGCAAATACAACAAATGATGTAAAAGAACCTGTTGCAGTATACTCATATATAAAGGAAAATACAATAGAAAGTCTTGGTCTTGCTGTATTTAAGAATTATAAAATGGTTGGAAGATTATCTGGTATTGATACTCTTTGTTATAATATTTTAACTAATAATTTTGATAGAGCTACAATTGAAATTTATAATCCTGAATATTCTCAAGTTCCAATGACTATAAATATTTCTAAATCACAAAATACTAAAATAAAGGTATATTTAAAAAATCGGGAAACCAGTTGCAGATTGCAAAATCTGTATTGAAGCTAAACTTTTATCATCTAGCAACAATTTTGATTTATCAGATGAATATAATCAAAAATTAATAAAATTAGAAATTGATAAATTTTTAAAAACAAATATTACTAATTTTTTATATAAGACCTCTCTTGACTATAATAGTGATATTGTCGGATTTAAAGGATACTTTAGGAAAAACTTTTTATTTCAAGATGATTTAGATAGATATGATTGGAACAAACTTTATCCAGAAATTGAATTTAATGTAGAATCTCAAACTTATCTTGATTATGGATCATTATTTATAAAAAACTAAATTTTAGTTAATTTTTTTATAAAGGAATTTTGTATGAAAATTATAATAATATTGCTTTCTATATATGGTTTTTTAGAAAGTTCTTCTTATGGAATTTATGAATATCAAACAAATCAAAATAAATTTCGGCGGATTAATAATTTTTACTTTATCTACTCTTCGGACTTTTACTTCCGATTTTTGGTTTATTTTTTAAGCTTTAATTAATAATAAAAAAGGGTACAAAAAAAGAATGCTTTTTATTTTGGCATTCTTCTCTTTTTTATTGTAATCCATATTTTTTCTTAAATCTATCAGCTCTACCACCTGTTGTTTCTCTTTTTAAGTTTCCTGTCCAGAATGGATGACATTTTGAACATATATCAACTTTCATGTCTTGTTTTGTTGAATTTGTTTCCATTACATTTCCACATGCACAAGTAATTGTAGCAGCTGCATAATTTGGATGTATTCCTTCTTTCATGTAATTCACCTCTTCCTTACTTTTCTTAACAATATCTTTAATATAATAACACAACTCTATTATTTTTTCAATATGTTTTTCCTATTTTTCTTTTTTCTCTTTTTCTTCTTCTCCATTTACTTTTGTAACTACATTATTAACAGTACTTTTTACGTTATCTGTAAAAGAAACTCTTTTAACTAGTTTTGATGTGATATTTATTAAACATGCAATTATTAATATAAGTAAACCAATTTTCTTCCATGATTTAGCTAACATATTTTAGTACTCCTTTCTAACAAAGTTACACAATATATTATACTTTGATTTTTTTGTTTTGTCAATCACTGTAATATCAATATTTTGTGGCGGAGAAGGTGGGATTCGAACCCACGTGCCAGCTAAAAACTGACAAACTGATTTCGAGTCAGCCTCGTTATGACCACTTCGATACTTCTCCACTTTGAAATCTAATCGCCAAAAGCTTTTCCACCAATAATTAAACCAGTAGTTGCATCAACAAAAATTGATACCCCATTTCCCATATCGTTTGTTCTTGTAATAACATAAGCTGTTCTTTTTACCGCGAAATTAGTATAATCAGCTTCTCTACTCTTTCTAGTAAAATAATTATTAGGATATACTTCTTCAACTTTTATAGTTTCACTTTTTTTATTTTCAGTTCCTTCTCCAGCAATTCTCAAAGCTGATTCTGTAAAACCTATTTGAGCAATTTCTTTTGCCTTGTTTTCAGATATTTGAATTTTATCAGAATCTGGAGCATAATTTTTAATATCTAATACAAATACTTTCTCTTCTAGATTTTCTATCATTTTATTTCTTTTATCTTCTATCACATTATTTTCAAATAATTTTGAAGCCTTTCGATTTGCATAAGATTCCTCTGTAATCCATTCTTTCATACTTGGTTCAAACACAAAATTTTCAGTATCTAAATCTGCTTCATCTCTACCAACTTTTAAATGTATAGTCATATCATCATAATACTCTGGCATATAATAATAGTCTAATGATTGGTCAACACCTTGATTTGTTTTAACATTAACTTTTTTAAAATCATCTAACCCCAACTGATTACACATATATAAATCACATTTTTCTCCATCTGAGCTTGGAACTCTAATAAAACCATCAACACACATTCCAAAATTATTTAAAAAAGTAATTTGCGTATTTCTATCTAATTCAAAATCCAAATTAAGTTTTTCCCATTTTTTCCCTTGAGAGCTTGTAGTTATTATCTCTCCTTTTCCTCCAGCTCTTGTATAAAAAATTAAACCGTAATTTCCATATATTCTTATATATTGAACTGTTGAATATTTTGGAACTCCCGCTTCTTCTGTCAAATTTACTTTTTCCCAATCATCATAGTTTTCAGACCTTGTATAAAATACATCTCCATCATTTGTTTTATAATAAAAATATACTCCTCCAATATTAGGTTTTGATTGATATGTTCCTTCAGGGTAATTCCATATTCCCATAGAAGAAAAATCTCCATCAACATATCTCCATGTTCCTACATCATCTTTAACATACATGTTTTCATCATCTAAATAAAATGTATTGTCATTTGAATAACTTATATCATTATAAGATAATGGTGTATTTCCAAAATCATAAATTGACTTAGCTAGGTTCTTTATATCTGTTACTAATGATCTGTCATTATCATTATCATCCTTTTGTTTAATCGCAACAATCACTATTCCAATTGCAGCAATTATCATAATTATAAAAAATGCAAATAAAAACTTTTTCTTCATACAATCACCCCATTTTTTATTTACATTCCAATTATAATACTAAAATTTTGTTATTGCAATTTTATTATCTAAATAAATAAAACCATTTTTTTAATATCATATTTCCCATAGAAAAAATTCCTATCTTTTCAATATTTTTTGTTGCAACTAAATCACTATACCCAACTATTTCCCCATCAATTTTAAAATTCACTCTTCCAAGAATTTCCCCTTTTTTTATTGGTGCTACAATATTTTGATTCATAATTATTTCTTGTTCGAAATTTGAATCGCTCTTTTTTTCCATAACTTTTCCAGCATTATTTAAATATTTTACACTAACTTCATTTTCTAAACCTTTGGCAATTTGTACTTTCAAAACGTCCTCATCTTTAGTCGCAAATTTTTTATATTCATAATTACTAAATCCATAATCTAATAGTTTTCTCGCGCAACTAAATCTATCTTTTGTTGTAGGAGCTCTCATAATAACAGCAATTAGTGATAAATCATCTCTTGTAGCACTAGCTGATAAATTAAATAATGCTAGTGAAGTTGAACCAGTTTTAAGCCCAGTTGCTCCTTGATAATTTTTTATTAATTTATTAGTATTAACAAGTTCTGATTCTCCATTTCTTAGCGAATCCATCCAAATAGTAGTATATTTTTTTATATCTGGATGGTTTAAAAGTAATTCTCTAGACATAAGTGATATATCAAAACTTGATGTCTCATGGCCATCTTCATCAATTCCGTGGCAGTTTTTAAAGTTAGTATCATTCATTCCAAGTTCTTTAGCTCTTTGATTCATTCTTTCAACAAATAGTTCTTCACTTCCAGCAATATGTTCTGCCATTGCTACAGTGCAATCATTAGCAGATACAACACATATTGCTTTTAACATTTCATCTACAGTTAGTTCTTCTGTAGGATCAAGCCAAATTTGTGAACCTCCCATTTTAGAAGCATTTTCACTACAAGTGACCTTATCATTATAAGATAATCTTCCAGAATCAATTTCTTCCATTATAAGCAATATTGTCATCACCTTTGTAACACTTGCTGGTCTTAGCTTTTCATGACTATTATGTTCATATAAAACTTCACCTGTATCTTGTGAAATCAAAATTGCAGACTCACAATTAAGTTCTAAGAAATTTTCTCCTATATTACCACTTGATACTTCAACCAAGCTATTTTCAGACCATGTAGGAATTGTAATATATGTTGCCTTACATGTATTTAAAAAAAATAAAAATATACATAAAAAAACAATACAGATTTTTCTTCTCATATCTCTAAATCCGTCCTTTCTTTTTCTATGTATATTCATTTTTAAAAAAAGTATTACATTTTATATACTTTCAATTAAATTGTATATTTTTTTATTTATAAAAATCCTTTACAAAAAGTGATAAATCAATATCTTCTGACACCTCATCACCAGCTCCATGTTCTGTAAATTGCCAGCCAATAGTGTTTTTTTGCATTCTAGAATTTGATGCTCCATCTTGATTTGTATCAAAATACCAATAAGTTGGAATTTTTCCTTCTTCAGGATAATAAGCAATCCAGAATTTTGTTTTTAAATCACTCAAATATAAATTTGCTGTTTGAGCATTTGTATATAATATATTGTTTATATTTTCTTCATTTAACCTATTAATTAATTTCTGAACTAATTCAGACCTCTTCTCCCAAATATTATCAGCTCTTCCTACTCCATCATGTTTTTCAACATCTAATGCAACAGGCAAAATACAATGTTTCCCACTATTTTCCTTTAAAAATTTTTTAATAAATTCAACCTCTTCTTCAATTTCTTCATCATTTAAAGCTTCATCTAAAAAATAGAAACCATATGGAATTTTTAAATATTCACAAGCTTGTATATATTCTTCATAGTTTTTATCATAATAAAAATTTCCTTTAGAACCATATCCTCTCCCACCAGCTCGAATATATACATAACTAATTTTATTTTTTAATAAAAAAACTTCAAAGTCATTCATATCATCAAAATTTTTTTCTTTATTAAATTGTGAAACATCTACAACTAAAGATTTTTCGGAATTTATTTCCTTATAATATTGAACATATTCTGCTCTAACATATCCATTTATTTTTCCATCTACTTTTATTTTATACCATTCAATATCATCTGACTCAAATTCATCTAAAATATATACTTGTTCACCTTTAGAAAGTAATTTTATTTGTTTAACATTTTCTTTTTCTGCCTTTTTGTAAAAAGGGACATCATCACTTATAACAATTCCATGTATACTTTTATCTATCTCTTCTTTATTAATTTTAGACATATGTATTCTAATTCCTAAAAAAGCAAGTCCAAATATTATAACAGTAATTAATATAATTAATAATAAATATTTTTTCTTCATATATACCTCTATTATCTTTATAAATAAATTCTATCATTTATAAAAAAAAGTGTCTATAATTTTTTATATGATATAAATTTAGCATTATTTTTTAAATAATTTTATCAAATATATTTATTTATGGTATAATTAAAAAAAAATTTGGAGGTAATATGGCAGAAAAAATTTTAACAACATATTTTAAAGAAGTACCAAAATCACATACTCGGAAAAACACTAAATACAAACGTAGAACCTGTTCTTGAAAATTCTGAAAGAGAAAAATTTAATAAATACTTTGCTGGGGAATGTGTATTTACTTTACCTAACGGACAAGCTATACTCTATCCTATAAGAGAAATCTGTATTTATAATCTTTCAATAAATGGCAAATCTGATTTTTGTACCTCATCTGCCAAAGTATATGAAAAACTACAAGAATATGGTCTCTGCCAACCTAGTGATAAATTACAACAAGAATTCTCACAAGATATGATTGATTTTGAGGCAATTGCAAGACTTTGTGGAGCAGAATTTAAAAGTCTGCCTCTTGAAAGTATAATACTTGCAGAAGGAGATATATTCTCACAAGATAATATATTTTTTGAAAGTCTATCAGGTAGTATAATAAATACAAAGCACATAATACCCTGCCTACATGAAGACAAAACAATTGTTGCATATGATATACAAACCGGATATCTTACAACACCAGAAATTCAAGCACGAGTAAAAGAAATAAAAAATAAATTAAAAGAAGAAGGATTTAAGGAATGTTCTATTGCTTTTGGTATTCCACCTTCAGTAGTAGAGGAATCTGCAAAAGACCACTTACGCTGAAATATAATACTTTTTTCTTCAAACCACTTGTTTTTTTGAAAAAACTGTGCTATATTAAATACTAGTCAGTTTAAATAAAGTAAATGGAGGTGCATGAAGTCATGGCAAAATGTGCAGTTTGCGGTAAAAGCGTAAATTTTGGAAATCAATTAAGTATCACTCGTTCTCACATTAGTAAAAGATCTACAAGAACTTTTAGAGCTAATTTAAGAAAAGTTAAAGCTATAGTTGATGGACAACCAAAAAGAATAGAAGTATGTTCTAAGTGCCTACGTTCTGGAAAAGTAGTTAGAGCTTAGTATATTAAATAAACGTTTTACATGTAAAATCAAGGAACGTTTAATTTTGCAATATCAATATGATTTGTAAAATTAAGCGTTCCTTTTTCTTTTCTAAAAATATAAATATAATTGTCTCGCTTTTATAGTAATCATGTATAATAATTGTAATATGTTATTTTTTTATTCCAAATATTAATTTTAAAAATCCACTCAAAAACTTTGGAGATTTTTTTACAACAACTTTCATGCAAATCACATCCTTTTCTTTTTAACTTAAAATCTATCCATTAAATAGCCACACAAATCCCATCAGAATCATTGCTACTCCAATAATTATAAGCCACCACGTTACTGGGAGTAATAATACCAAAATTGTTCCCACTCCAAATCCAATTAAACTTACTCCAAAAGTTTTCTTTAAACCTTTAAACATTATTTTTACCTCCCAACATCTTTATATATTCTATGTTTTAGTATATAATTATGTTCAATAAAATAACAAATTGGAGAATATATGAAAAATAAAAAAGAAGCATTAACTATACTAAATATATTACGTAAATTTTATCCAGATGCAACATGTAGCTTAAATTTTGAAACGCCATTTCAAATCGTCATTGCTGTAATGCTCTCTGCGCAATGCACTGATGAAAGAGTAAATAAAACTACTCCACTTCTTTTCAAAGACTATGGAACACCTGAAAAAATGGCAAAAATGGATATTAAAAAATTAGAAGAAATAATTCATCCTTGTGGCTTTTATAAAAATAAAGCAAAAAATGCGCTAGCTTGTAGCAAAATGATAGTCAATGAATATAATTCAATTGTACCAAATAATATGGAACAATTGATGAGGCTTCCTGGAATTGGCCGTAAAAGTGCAAATGTTATTATGCTTGAAGCATTTAACGATGCTCAAGGGATTGCAGTAGATACACATTGCAGGCGCATTTCCTGCAAAATTGGTTTTTCTAATCAAAAAGAACCTGAAAAAGTCGAGCAAGATCTTTTAAAACAGTTTAACAAAAAAGATTGGGTTGATGTAAATCATTTATTTGTTTGGCATGGAAGATATACTTGCATGGCAAGATCTCCTAAATGTGATAAATGCCCTATAACAAATTATTGTAATGAATATAAAAACAAAAATTGCATATAATATCTTTTAAGAAGAGGTGATATGTGCTTTGACAAATATTCAATGTTCAAATAATTGTATTTATCAAAATAATGGTTTTTGTAATTTTGATCAAGTTACAACAAAAACTTTAAGTACAAATAGTGATTGCATATATTATGAGGAAAAAAATTAAAAGAAGGCGGTTTCATATATAAAATGAAACTGCCTTTCTTTTAATTACATTTTTATTAATTATTTTTTTCTTGAAAAAATATATCTTATAGAAATACCTAAACCTAACATAATCCAAATAAAGGCTACAATTCCACCAGCAACTGGTATTTGGAACATAATCCAGGTTATTAGTGTAATTAATGCTGTCCATATAGGTAATTTTCTTTTTCCATGTTTATTTTCTATTAATTTTCCAACTGCAACATTTGAAACAGCTAGTGAAATTAATAGTAATAATATGAATAATGTAAGTATTGCAAAAGATACATAAGATGTAACTTTTAATAGTAATAATAAAACTAAAAATACTGGAACAATAATTAATGAAATTATGCCAGTTCCAAATGAGCTAACATTGACATATGAAGCCATTTTTTCTAAATATCTTGGAAGTAATTTAATTACTACAATCATAAATACCATAGTAAATACAAAGTATTTTGTAAAACTTAAAACATAATCAATAACTATATCTATTACTTTCTTTTTTTCTTTAATCTTTTTTTCAAAGTTTATTGTTTCAACTTCTGCTTTATCTGAAATTGTTGCTTCATTTTCTGATGAATAATTTAATTGCCCAAATATTTTAGTAGTATCCATTATTTCTAAAATACTCATTGTTCCATTTACATCTCTCATAAATGTTCCACCAAGAATTACATGTTCTCCAGCAACATTCATATCATACCCTACTTGACTAGATTCACTTAAATTTATTTCTTTAGCTGCAATAAACAAATCTCTTTTTAGATTGCCATCAATTTTCGCGTCTAGTGCTACAATAAAGCAATTTCCGTTTATTACTGTGTTTTTGTCAATAGTTAATTCATCTGCGCAAATATATATGTCTCCATTGATTGTCTCATCTTTTATATTTACCTTTTCACCTACAAGATAAATACTACCATTTACAACTTCATTGCTAATTTCAATTAAATTATCCACATTATAGATATTACGATTTATTATTTTGCTTGATACTTCAGATTCTAAATTCAAAATTTCAGTATCTGTTGCAAACGCAGCACTTGAAACAGTTACAACTAAAATAATTGCAATTAAAATGCAAAAAATAAATTTTCTTTTCATATTAGGTAAAACTCCTTTATATTTCTTTTAATTTATTTATAGCTTCTTTATAATCAATGGCATTTAGGATATAACTTCCTGAAACCAAAATATTTGCTCCACTGTCTACAGCTTCTTTTCCTGTAATATCATTTATTCCGCCATCTACTTCTATATCAATATCTAAATCATTTTCATAGCAATACTGTTTTAATTTACTTATTTTTGACAATGTAGATTCAATAAATTTTTGCCCACCTTTACCTGGAATTACTGACATAACTAAAACCATATGAACAAATGGTAATAATTCATATATTTTTTCAACTTCTGTATCTGGATTTATAGTTATTCCAGCTTTTATGCCATTACTAATTATATATTTTATAATATCTAGTGCTTCATTATTATCTTTGCAAGTTTCTATATGAAACATTATTCTATCAGCTCCAAGATCAATAAAATCATCTATGTGTTCCATTGGTCTTTTTACCATTAAGTGTACTTCTATTGGTGTCATTGAAATACTATGAATTTTAAGAGTATAATCTCTCATTTTCAAGACATTTTCATTTTCAGCAAATTCACCATCTATTACGTCAATATGAAAATAATCTATTTTCGCTGTTTCTATATTATAAAATACATTTAGTGCATTTTCTTCTTCAACATCTAAAACTGTTACTGATACTTCTGCCATTTTGCATTTCCTTTCTTTTATGATGTTTTTTGCTACATCTATAATGTAGGACATGAAATGCTTCATGTCCTACTAAAATTGTTTATTAAAATTCTAATGTTGTTGTATTACTAAAATCAACTGTCCTTGTTTCTTTTGAATTTCCATTTATAACTAATGTTACATCTTTTACACCTTTTCCATATATTTTTATTTGTGGTTTTGTTGTAACATCATAATTTCCTCCACCATATGGTTCACTATTTCCACTTACCTTTATTTCTACTTTAGCAGTAACTGTTTCGGGGGTAGTTTCTTTACTTGATCCATTAGAAGTATTACCTTTACCTGAGTCTTTTCCATCTTCAGTTTTTCCATCAGCATTTTTATTCTCATCTTCTTTTGGTGTTGTTTTTGCTGGTGAAGAAACTGTAACATATTTCGATAAATCAACTGTAACCACTACTTCACTACTCTTTTGAACTTTATTTACTGTAAGTGTTATTATATCACCAAGTAAAGCTTTATCTGTATTGCTTTGTTTTAATACTATTCCATCTGTCTTACTTTCATCTTCTATATTTTCAATTTTTACGGCAAATCCAGCATTTTCAAGTGTTTCTTTAGCTTGTGATTCAAGTAGTCCTAATGTATTTGGAACTTCAACTTTGTCACTTCCTGTACTAACTGTAAGTGTAATTGAATCATTATCATTAAATTCTATTCCATTTAGTATACTTTGTTTTAATACTAATCCTTCTTTTAGGCTTTCACTTGATTCTTCTTCATATTTTATTTCTCCAATATATCCTAATTCTTTAAGAGCTCCTTCTGCTTCTTCTTTAGTTTTTCCAGTTAAATCTATCATTTTTATAATTTTTACTTCTCTAGCTTTTTTAACATATATTGTTATTTGCTCTTTTGCTTTTATTTTTCGATTTGCAACATATGCAGGATTTTGCCTTATAACTTGGCCTGGCTGTATTTCTTCTCCACTTGTATTTTCTTCTACATATTCTATTTTTAAATCATTTTTCTTTTTAAAATCTGTTCTATTATATATTTCTACAGCTTGTGACTCTGTATATCTTTTTCCATCTCCATTTTTTACTAGATTAGGAATTTGAACATCTTTTGATGTATTTAAATTCATAAATAATATGGTTCCACCAAGCGCTGTACTAAATATAAGTATTGCTACTAAAATAAATGAAATTAATACATGATCTCTCAAAAATCCGAAAAAACCTCTTTTTTCTTTTTTCTTTTTTGTAGGCCTTTTTGTTTCTTCTTCCTCGTCTTTTTCAATTGTCTTTCCATCTAAATCATATAATGTTGATATTTTTTGAGATTGGATTGTATCAAATTTTTTATTTATTTTTACAAAATCATCATCTGGCCTTTTTAGAGATGTACTCAAATCAATAAGCATCTCTGTAGCATTTTGATACCTATCCTCAGGATCTTTTTGCATAGCTTTTAATATTATATTATTTACACTTAATGGAATTTGTGGATTTAATTTTTTAGGTTCGATTGGCTCTTCTTGAACTTGCATTAATGCAACAGATACTGGTGTATCTGCATCAAAAGGTACTCTGCCTGTAAGCATTTCATACATTACAATTCCTAATGAATATATATCAGATTTTGCATCTGTAGCACCACCTTTTGCATGTTCTGGTGAAAAATAATGTACTGATCCAATTGTTGTTCCAAAAGCGGTTATTGTAGAATTTGAAACAGCTTTAGCTATACCAAAATCAGTAACTTTTGCCATTCCATCTTCTGTAATTATTATATTATGTGGTTTTATATCTCTATGTATTAAACTATTTTTATGTGCAGTTTCTAATGCAGATGCAATCTGTATTGCAATATTTACTGACCATTTCCATGATAGCTTTCCATCTTCAGTAATTATTTCTTTTAGGGTTTTTCCTTGTATTAGTTCCATTACAATGTAGTAAACATCGCCTTCATTTCCTACATCATATATTGAAACTATATTGGGATGTGTAAGGCTTGCAGCTGTTTGCGCTTCTGATTTAAACCTTTTTATAAATTCAACATCAGTAATAAACTCTTCTTTCAACACTTTAACCGCAACAAAACGATTTAGTACATGATCTTTAGTTTTATATACTGTAGCCATTCCCCCTTGGCCAATCTTTTCTAATAATTCATATCTGCTAGCAAGCATTCTTCCTATTAGATCCATATTATTTATTTCTCCTTAATTAAAAGATATTATTATATTTTATTCTTAATATATTATCTTAAATCTTATTATCTATTATCAATAAAAATAACTGTAATATTATCTAGTCCTCCAGACTCATTTGCCTCTTCTACCAATACATTTACAACATCTTCTGGACTACTTTCTTTTACAATATTTAGTATTTCTGCCTCTGTAATCATGTTTGTTAATCCATCTGAGCATATAATTAACATATCATTTTTGCTTAAAACTGTATAAATTAAGTCTGGATCAACTTCTTTATCTGTTCCAAGCGCTTTCATAAGTAAGTTTTTCTTTGGATGATTATATGCCTCTTCTCTAGTTATATCACCATCTTGAATTAGTTTTTCAACATAACTATGATCTGTAGTAATTTTTTTCATATTATTTTTTCGAATTCTATAAATTCTGCTGTCTCCAATATGTCCAATATATATTTTATTTTTATATATTAATAAAACTTCTAATGTCGTTCCCATATCCTGCAGTTCCTCATCTTGCTCAGATTCTTCATAAATTGCTGAATTGGCAAAAGTGATTGCATCTTCAAGCAAATCTAATATTGAATCTTTACTCTTATCAATTTCATCAAATTTTTCAGTTATAAATTTAGAAACAGCTGTAGTTGCTACTTTACTTGCTATTTCGCCTCCTTTATAACCTCCCATTCCATCTGCTAAAATATATAGTTTTAATCCATTTTCATTTTCAGATACAAAAAAGCTATCTTGATTCATACTTCTAACTTTTCCTATATCTGTTTTAGTAAATACCCTCATTTTCTACTCCTTTTTCAATTCTGCCCTTCTTAATTGTCCACATGCTGCTTCAATGTCAGAACCCAGTTCTCTTCTTATTGTTGCAACTATTCCCTTTTCATTTAGATAATCTCTAAACTTAATTATATTATCATTCGTACTTTTAGTATATTTACCATTATCAATTTTATTTATTGGAATTAGATTAACATGACAGAGCATTCCTTTTAGTAGTTTTACTAGCTCTTTTGCATCATCTAAATTATCATTATTATCTTTTGCAAGTGCATACTCAAAGGAAATTCTCTTGTTTGTAATTCTAATATATTCTCTACATGCTTCCATTAATTCTTCTATTGGGTACATGTTATTAACTGGCATCATCTCACTTCTTTTTTGATTATTACTGCTATGTAATGATACTGATAATGTACATTGTATGTTTTCTTTTGCTAATCTATATATATTCGGAACTAATCCACTTGTTGAAATACTTATATGTCTTGTCCCAATATTTAACCCTTTTGGATCATTTATTATATTTATTGCTTTAATTACATTGTCATAGTTGTCTAAAGGTTCTCCAATTCCCATAAATACAATATTTGAAATTCTAATATTTTCTTCTCTTTGAACTGCTAAAATTTGTTCAACAATTTCTCCTGCCTCTAAACTTCTAGAAAAAGGTATCCCTGTTGATGCACAAAATTTACATCCCATTTTGCATCCTACTTGTGACGATACACAAATAGAATAACCATATTTATATTTCATCAAAACACTTTCAATTGCATTTCCATCTAAAATATCAAAAAGATATTTTTTTGTTCCATCTTTTGATTCCAACTTTTTTATTATATTAAAATTGTGTAATGAAAATTTTTCATTTAGCTTATCTCTAAGTTCTTTTGAAATATTTGTCATATCATTAAAAGAAGTGATATTTTCTTGATGAATCCATTTGAATATTTGTTCTGCTCTGAATTTCTTTTCTCCTATATTTATTAATTCATTTGTGAGCTCTTCATAAGTAAAATTTTTAATGTTTGTTTTCAAATAAAATATCCTCCGCTATATCATATATAGACATTTATACCATATATTAAAAAACATTTCAATATAAGAAAAAAAATTTGTGTTTTCTATTTCATAAAAATAGAGATTACATTTTTTTGTAATCTCTTTAAATCTTATTTGATATTATTTTTCAATATCTTCTTCTGTTTCTTTTATTATATAAACAGGTCTATTTTTAATTTCCATATATTCTTTAGACATATATTGTCCCATTACACCTAAGCTAAATAACTGTATACCACTTACAAAAAGAATAATACAAATTGTTGATGGCCAGCCTGAAACAGGGTCTCCATATAAACATGTTTTAACAATAATAACAATTATCATTAAAAATGCCACAAAACAAAACATTAGTCCTAATAATGCTGAAAAAATAAGTGGTGCAGTTGAAAATGCCGTGATTCCATCTAATGAATACATAAACAATTTCCAAAAGCTCCATTTAGTTTTTCCTGCAGCTCTTTCTACATTATCATAAGCTATCCATTTAGTTTTAAAACCAACCCAACTAAAAATACCTTTAGAAAAACGGTTATATTCAGTAACTTGCAAAATACTATCAACCATCCTTCTTGTCATTAATCTATAATCTCTAGCTCCGTCAACTATTTCTGTCTTACTCATTTTATTTATAATTTTATAGAAAAGCTTAGAGAAAAAAGAACGTAAAATTGGTTCTCCTTTTCTAGTCTTTCTTTTACTTGCAACACAATCATACTCTTTAGTCAGAAGTGTTTCATACATTTGAGGTAATAAGTCTGGTGGATCTTGAAGATCTGCATCCATTATTGCAACATAATCCCCTGTTGCCTTTTTCAATCCTGCATACATTGCCGCTTCTTTTCCAAAATTTCTTGAAAATGATATAAACTTTACTCTATTATCATTTTTAGCATGCTCTTTTATTTTTTTTAAGGTTTTATCTTTAGAACCATCATCAACATATATAAATTCAAATTCTGCATCCATTTTGCTAGATACTTCTGTTATTTTATTATAAAAAATTTCTAATACTTCTTCTTCATTATAACATGGTACGATTATGGATATTTTATTCATTGTACTTCTCCTTACAATTCAATTCTAAACTTAATTAGTTTTTACAGTTGGTAAATTCATTACAATAATTCCAACAATAACAAGACATGCACCAATTAGCGCTGAAACAGTAATATTTTCTTTAAAAACAATTTTTGATGCAATTAATGATAAAATTTGAACAATTCCTGTCGTGATTGGATATATATAGCTCAAATCAAACATAATAACAATCCTTGTAAACAATACAAAACTAATAATATAACATAAAAGACCAATTCCACTTATAAAGCTGACTCCAAAGCTAATATTACCATTTGAAACCTTAATAGTTCCTGGGTTTTTACCATATTTCATCAATACTAATCCTGCAACTGTCATAAATAAGTATATTCCAATTAATACTATTTTCATTACTCTTCTCTCTTTCATATTTTTTTATATAATCCTCCATCTCAAAAACTATTTATCTAAGATTGTTAGACCTATAATACTCTACTTTTTCTGATTTGTCCAATATTTTCTCTTTATATTTTCTAATAATGTTTCTAATCCGCTTCCTGCGATTATAAATATATAGATTCTATATGGGAATGCATATCGTCCTTGAACCTCTATCAATAAATATGTTAAGAACACTCCAATCAAAAGAATTAAATATATAATTCTATTTTTATCTTCGTTTTTTATTATTCCATATAATGCAATAAATACTATAATTAACCAAAGAGTAGAATCATAAGAACTAATAAATGTATAAAAATTACCAAATGATATTACAGAACCAATTTTACTTTTCCATAAATATCCAATAGACCATGAAAAATCAAAATCATTCCAAAATTCTACTATTTTTATTATAAATAATTTAAAAATTCTAATATCTAAAAGACTTTTTTTAATTTCTTGTATTTCATAAGCCCTTAACTCACTTTTATTAGTATAACTATATAGCTGTGAATACTTTTTTTCTGACCATCTACCATTACTGCTAATATCCAACCCTAATACCACTTTATACAAATTATCATTAATACTTTTTTGTTCCATAAAGCCGTTTTCTCTTAATAGCATAATTGGCACATTGGTAACCAATAAATATGTAGCTAACAATATAACAATTTTTGTGCCAAACTCTTTAATATTTATTTCCTTTTTAAATATTTGATATATAAAAAATGCTAAAAATGTTAGAACACACAAAATGCCCTCTGGTCTGATTAAATTTGCAATTCCTATAATAAAAGAACATATAAAAATCTTTAAATATTTGTTCTTTATTATTTTATCATTTTGAAATATTTCAAATGATAATAATATTAAAAATGAAAAAATATGTTGGTTAGATAAGACACTATTATATAAAATAACATTTATAAATATACTATAAAGAAATGTTATAGTTTGAGCACTCTTTTTGCTTGATATCCTGCTAATAATTCTATACATAAGAATTAATGATAAAATACTTAGAATTACATTTATAAACTTTAAAGCTATAAGCCTATGAAAAACAAATAATATACCTGATTGATAAATTATAAAAGGTGATTGATAATTATATATATTTAAATATTTTTGACTGTTTTCAGATATATTTCTATCAACTAACTCTTGTGAAATATTATATAAAGTTCCAAAATCTGACAGCTGTGGATTATGTAATTGTAGTACAATTCCAAACCTAATTAAAACTGCAATTATAATTAATCCTATTAGAAATTTTTTATTACTTATATCTTTTTTATAAAAAAAATAAATTGCAAAAATACTAATTGATACAGCTAATAAATTTCCTATTTGTTTTATAAATAATAATGATAGTATCAATATTAATAAAACAAGACTTATAGACTTAATTATTTTTTCTAATGCATTTGAAAGTCCATTCATATAATCTCTCCTTAATTAATACATGTTTTATCCTTCGATTATTATTTCTTTTTTGAATATTTTTCGATAATAGCGTCAACTATTCTTTTACTAGCTTTTCCATCACCATAAGGATTGGCACTATGTGCCATTTTTAAATATTCATCCTTATTTATTAACAACTCTTTAGTTAACTTATAAATATTTTCTTCTTGCGTCCCTGCAAGTTTAAGTGTCCCGGCATCAATTCCTTCAGGCCTTTCAGTTGTTTCTCTTAATACTAAAACTGGTTTTCCTAATGAAGGGGCTTCTTCCTGAATTCCTCCACTATCTGTTAATATCAAATATGATTTATCCATAAAATTATGAAAATCTATAACTTCTAGTGGTTCAATAAGTTTTACTTTACTATCATCTCCAAGCACTTCTTTTGCAATGTTTCTAACTTTTGGATTTAAATGTACTGGATAAATAACTTTTACATCATCAAATTCCTCTGTTATTCGCTTTATAGCTTTAAACATTCCTCTCATAGGTTCTCCTAAATTTTCTCTTCTATGAGCAGTTACCAAAATTAACCTATCATCCTTAAGCCAATCAAAAATTGGATGATAATAATCATTTCTAACTGTAGTTGCCAAAGCATCTATAGCCGTATTTCCTGTCACATATATTTTTTCTTCATCTTTATTTTCTTTTAGTAAGCTTCTTTTACTATTCTCTGTTGGAGCAAAATGCATATCTGCCATAACTCCAACCATCTGTCTATTCATTTCTTCGGGATATGGAGAATACTTATTCCAAGTTCTAAGTCCTGCTTCAACATGTCCAATATCAACTCGATTATAGTAAGCAGCTAAAGCGCCAGCAAAAGTAGTAGTTGTATCTCCATGAACTAAAACAATATTTGGTTTAACTTGTTTTATTATTTCTTCTAACCCATATAAAACTCTGCTAGTAATATCACTTAATGTTTGTCCTTGTTTCATAATATCTAAATCATAATCTGGCTTAATATTAAATGTATTTAATACTTGATCTAACATTTGCCTATGTTGAGCTGTAACACAAACTATACATTCAATCTCTTTTCTTGATTTTAATTCTTTAACAAGTGGAGCCATTTTTATTGCTTCAGGTCTTGTTCCAAACACTGTCATTACTTTTATCATTTTTTTCTCCTAATTCATTTTATTTTTTTCTAAAATATATACAAAATTGGCTATAAACTCATTAAAATGCCTCAAATACATGCTTTTTACTCCTCTTTTCAAATACTTATTTTCCTTATATTGAGGAAATCTCTTATTAACACACTGCTTAGCAAATTTCACACCATCATTAAATCTTTTTTTATCTTTAGATTTTGATAATCTTTTAATAAAAGTTGCATACATGTATCTTACATAAATATATTCAAGTTCATCTCTATATTCTTTATAAAGTCCAACTTCATTATAATAGTCAAGTAATTTTTCTAATACATTATTTATATCTTTTAACCTATCAGAATATGTATATGTAACTGATTTTTCTCTTTGATAGTACTTATAGCCAGGATAATCTATTTTAGCAATACTTTTTAAGCTAGGTATTATCTTATATAAGAATAAAACATCTTCAAACCACACTCCAGGATAAAACAACAATTTTTTATCTTTAAATATATCTTTTTTGTATATTTTATTACATGAAATGCTATACATATTAAGTAAAAAATTATTTTTTTGTTCTTTACTTAATTGCTTTTCATCTGTTTCAACACCTGATTTTATTATAATTTGCCTATTAGGATATATACAATTAACATCAAACGCTACAGCATCATATGAAAATTCTTTAACTTTTTCCCAGAGTTTTTCTAATAAATCTAATTCAATTTCATCATCACTATCAACAAACCCTACATACTTTCCACTTGCGTTTTCTATTCCTAAATTTCTAGCTAAACTTTGACCTTTATTTTCCTGATGAAAAACTTTTACTAAATCTTTGTACTCACTCTCATATTTTTTTAAGATTTCTAAAGTATTATCAGTTGATCCATCATCTATTGCAATTATTTCAATTTCCTTCTTGGTTTGATTTACTAATGAATTCATACACTTTTCTATATATTTTCCTACATTATACGCAGGAACAATAATTGTAATATCAACCATTTTCTCTCCTATCTCTCTTGGATAATTTTAAAAACATATTTTATATTACTATTAAAAAATCTTTTTAATCTCTTTGGTTCTACAGTTATTCGATATAACCATTCTGTATGTGTTCTTACAAAAAATTCTGGAGCCCTTTTTTTCATCCCACTTAATACATCAAAACTTCCACCTACACCCATAAAAATTCCTTTATCAAATCCATTTAGGTTATTATATATTAAAAGTTCTTGATTTGGTATTCCAAGTGCAACAAGCACTATATCTGGATGCAATTCTTTTATTTCATCAAATACTAATTGCTTATCTTCAACATAACCATTTTTAATTCCATCAATTCTAATATTCGGATAATCTTTCTCTATTACTTCTTTAAGTTTTGAGACTATCTCTTCTTTTGCACCAAATAAATATAAAGATTTATTGTATTCATTTGCAATATTAAATAACTCTTTGCAAAGTTCTACACCTGTTATAGTCTCTTTTATAGGATATTTAAGCAACTGCGCACCTTTTATAATGCCAATTCCATCAGGAACAATAGTAGTATCCTCATCTAGTAAGCATTTATTAAATTCTTCATTATTTTTTCCTATCATCAAAGTTTCTGGATTAGCAGTAACAACAAATCTTTTTTCATTATTAATAATGTTTTGCTCTATTTCACTTACAAATTTTTCTTTTCCTTCTTTATAAACTTTTTGAATGTATTTTTCTATTCCTGATTCTGAAACTTTATTTTTATTTCTATATAATAATTTAATTAATAAAAATCCTGACAACATTCCAATAAAAGAATTTATGTAAATTGGTTCAATAGCATGACCGGCCAAATATGCAGTTCCAATAAAAATAAATAATGAAAATAATACTACAATTTGCTCCCCATCAATTTTCTTGCCAAATAATTTAATTAAGTTATATATCAATGAAACTAAAGCTAAAATTACAAATGGTACTAAAAAGATGGCAACACCTATTACTCCAATATAATATTTTTGTGCAATATAGTCTCGTTCTGGATATATTGGAATTTCTCCAATACCTAGCCACCAGTCAAGCTTACTATTTTTACAATCTTTTATATCCTCTAAAATCAAAGTCTTTAATTTTCTTGCATTATCTCTTTTGGCTATATCAACATCTTTTATGATATGTACCCAAAATTCAGTATGTTCTATATAATCATATTTTTCTAATACCATATCTTCAGGTATCATTGAATTCATATAATTGGTTTTGACAAAAATTCTATTTTCAGTATTATCATCTTTACTTAACTCTATTTCTTTTTCTTCTCTTTTTTCATAAGAATTATTTACACCTTCACCAACAATTATTCTGTGAAAAAATGGTGATTTTAAGAAAAATACTGAAAATATTATTGCAAGCGCACAAATTCTAATTACTTTTCCCTTTTCAATAATGCTCTTTGAAAACATTCTATCTAAAAGCCAAATGATAAATACTGCCACTAGTACTCCAATTTCTCCATAAACAGCAATTCTCGTTCCTATTAGCAACATAGCAATCATCTGAACTAAAACAATTACAAAATAATAATTTTTCTTTTCTTTAAGCGCTATCCATGTAACCATAGGTAATAGAATTATAAGTAGTGAACTTAGTTCATTACCAGAAGGATATAATCCTCTTGATGTTAACATTCTCCATTCATTATACTTATAACTTGGATCAAACCATTTAATAATACTTGCAGCTACTGGATCATTTTTTTCAAATGAATATGCCATATAATCAATTCCTGCTATATTAGTAATAATTAAAACTAAAGAAACAAAAATTGAAACAAATAAAATAGAATTTTTTATCTCTTTATAACTAAATTCTAACAAATATGTAAAGTACACAACACTAACTGGTACAATAAATTTTGATATATAAATAGCAGCAGCAAACAAGCTTTTTTGCATATTTTCGCCTAATATAATAACATTAAATGTTTTTATATTCATATAATGTACAACAAAATAAATCAAATATAATACTAGTGAACACATAAATACTCTAGTACTTTTTCTCTTCAAATTCGGTATAATCGTCATAAATAGTAACACTATAAATAATCCATATCTAATTAAGGTAGCAAATGAAATATTTCCTACTGAAAATACATTATCTTTAAAAACAGCTAGTAATAATTCTAAAATTGGTTGTAACATCAAAAATATAACTAATAAATATTTACTTATCACATTAATTTTTTTTCTGTCCATCTATTTCTCCTCATTATCAAAAATTCTTTCTACACTTTCAACAATAGTCAAATTATTGTACTTATAATTTTTTAAATTGTTTTTAAATATAGTAATAATACCTTTATCATCTAATATTTTTTTTAATTCTAGATAATAACTATATTCATCATTGTCTGAAATCACTCCAATTGAACTATTTATAATTTCTCTAATTCCTGCTACTTCTGTTGAAAGGCACGGTATATGTAGAATTAATGCTTCTATAATAACAGTTGGTAATCCTTCATATCTTGATGATAACAAAAATAAATCAGCATTTTTAACATATGGATAAGGATTATCTTTTCTTCCAAGTAATATAAAATTCTCTTGCATATTATTATCTTTAATCAAACTTTCTAGTTTATTCCTATCAGCTCCATCACCCACAATATAAGTTTTAAAATCATATCCTTCATTTATCAACCTTTTTACAACTCTAAATAGCATTTCATAATTTTTAGAATAATCCAGTCTACCAACTGAAACAAAATTTAATTGCTTATTATCATAAGGAATAGCTTCTTGCATATTGGATTTTTCTATTATTTCTGCATCATCAATTACATTATTAACAACTGTAATTTTACTTACTCCATATCTTTCTTTATATGATTGTGCAACTTTTTCCGAAACCGCAATACACATATCCATTTTAGGTAATATCTTTTTTATTTGTTTATAATATCTGGCAGAATAATCTTTTACTGAAACATCTGAATGTAACCATGCAATTCTTTTTTTACTGTTTCCTCCATTAACATAAAAAAAAGGAAAACCATCTCCAAAAGCAATTTCAACATCATAATTTTTTTTCAAATTGTTATTTCTGTCTTTTTTTATACTTTTCAGAATCAATCCAGTTTTTATTTTTAAAACTAAACTTATTTTTTTTAATAATTTTATTATATTTTTTTCTTTAAGAATTTTTCCAATATTCTCGTCGATAAATGAAAATTTACTTCCACCTTTTAAAATATTAATTTCTTTTGGAATTTCTATTACCATATCTTCATAAAAATGTAAAACCAGAATGTCTATTTCATATTTAGAACTATTTATCTTTTTCAATAAATTGACCAAGACTTTAGTAACTCCACCCATTTTCAAATTGTCAACAACAAATAATATCTTTTTTTTCAAACTTTATCCCCTATTTTTTTAATATTTTTTTTAACATCCATATCTTTTTTTTGTAAGCCAAATTACATACTATTCTATATTTTATATCTTTTGTCTTAAAATAACTATTTTTTCTCCAATTACAAAACTCTTTTTTCATAATATCCGCAATTTTAATAATATCAGTTTTGCCTTCTTCATATTCTAAATATCTTAAAGTAGCGCCATGTAATAAGTGTTCAATATATAAATATTCAAGCTCATTATTATATTTTGAATTTTTAAAACTTTTTTTAAGAGATTCCATAACTATGAAAATATCTTCAAGCTTTTTATTATATTTCTTTTGTCTCATAGTAGAATTTTCTCGAACAATATAATGATATAAATGTTCACTTAAAAATCCAATTTTTTCTGTGTAAAAAACTAATCTAGGAATTAATTCTAAATCTTCATATATTATATTTTCTTTAAATCTAATGTTATTTTCATCTAATATCCTTTTTTTTATTATTTTATTCCAGGTAGATGTTTCGTTAAGTATATATTTAATATCATCATCACAGTCATTAAATAGATAATATGAACTTTCTTTGATATATTTTTTATCTTCATCCTCTTCAAAAAAATCAAATGATACAATATCTAAATTATTTTCAATCGCATAATTATATGCTTTTTCATATGCTGATAATTCTAAATAATCATCACTATCAGCAAATGTAATAAATTCACCAATTGCGTTATCAATTCCAACATTTCTAGCTTTAGCCTGTCCTAAATTTTCTTGAATAAAACATTTACACACAGTAGGATATTTTTTTACATACTCATCAATTATCTTTTGAGAACTATCTGAGCTTCCATCATTTACAATGATTATTTCAATTTGCTTCAATGACTGATTAACTAGTGATTCCAAACACTTTCTTAAATACTTTTCTGTATTGTAGACTGGAACAATAATACTTAATTTAATCATTTATCTCCTCCTATGCTTCTTTTGGGGAAAATTTCGACCTTACAATATTTATTCCACGATCCTTTGCATAATACAAAAATTCATCTTTCATAAGAATCAAAGGCAAAATATATGTTATTACACCTACTCCACACTGAACTACTATTGCTATGATACCAGTTAAATGTAAAATTTTACTAATACCATATGTACATACAAACATAAAAATTGTTGCTATTATATTTTTTTTACCTAAATTAAACAATTCTTTTATACTAAACAGCTCTCTTGCAAAAAACAATTGTATCGTCATTACAACAAATTCTGCAATAACAGTACTTATAGAAGCCCCAATAGCTCCATATTTTTTTATCAAAAATAAATTTAAGACAAAATTAATTGCTGCACCTGTTGTAACTGAAATAGTATATGCTGTTTGTTTTTTAGTTGGTAACAAATACTGTATTCCAAATACATTACTCATTCCTATAAATAATGTAATCGGAACTATTATTTTCATTAATATTTTTACTCTATCATATCCTTCTCCAAAAAACAATGGTACAAAATCATCTGCTACTAAAACTAAACCAGCCATTATTGGAAATGCTAAAAAGAATGTAAATCTGAAAGATTTTGATATGTATTCTTTCATTTCTTTCAATTCTCCTGCAGCAAAAACACTTGCAATTCTCGGTATCATTACAGCTCCCAATGAAGTAACAACCGTAAGAAGTAACTTAACAATTTTCTGTGCTTGTTCATAAAAACCTACTTCTGATTTAGTTCCATATATTTTTCCTATCATCGTTTTATCAAGTACAGTATATATTTGAATTGCAACTTGTGGAATAAATAAAGCAATTGTAGATTTTAAGTGTCTAAAAATATTAAGTTCTTTAATTTTTATTTTTTCAAGAAATCTTGGAAGATAAAGCCATAATGAAAAATTACCTACTAAGTTTGCACCTGTCGTTATAAAAACATATTTAACTAAATCTGCAGGCGACTTAACAAAAACAAAAATACATATTAAAAACAAAATCTTTACAATAGAATTTCTTACAACTGTTTTTTTAAATTCCTCTAATCCTTGGAAAAACCAACTTATATCTAACATCTGGCTAACTATTTCTATTATTAACACCCTATAATATACTACATAATTTCCCGCTCTTGCAAAACATAAGCCAAACACAAATAATGAAATAGTCATAGTAACTATTTTCATTAAAAAAATCTCCCAAAATGTAATAGTTCTTTTTCTCTTTTCATTTTGCAGATAGGCTATTTCTCTTTGACCATATATTGCTACACCTAATGAACCTGCTAAAACAAAATAAGTTGCAATTGACAAAGTATAACTATATATACCTATAGCTTCTGCACCTAATGTTCGTGATAAATATGGTGTAGTTATTAATGGTAATACAATTATTAAAACCTGATAAAACAAATTATATACATAATTTACAGAAATACTCTTCTTGCTCATTTCTAAAAAAACCTTTCTCCTTACCTATTAGCATTTTTCCAAACCCTATCTGAAAAATATTTTACAACCGCATCACCTATAATAGGATTTAAAATCATTTTAAATACTAATTTTCTTTTAGATGTCTCATATTTCAGACATCTTTTTATTTCATTTTTATATTTTCTACATGTTTTATACATTTCAAACAGTAATTCTCTCTTATCTTCAAAAGCTTTTCTATCCTTTATATTGGCAATCTGTGAATTGACAAATTCACATTGTAACATCATTCTATAATAAAACAAATCACTTTTATTTTCATATCTTGAATATTGTTCCATTATTGAATCAAAAACAACCTTATGTTGATCTGCAATTTTAGGTTTTACATCTGTTGCAGTATTTCCTTCTCTATCAATTAAATAGTAAGAAAGCGCCTCTTCAAGTATAATAGCTCTTTTTACTTTAGGAATATATAATTTATACAAGATACCATCAGTAAAACTTACTTTATGAGGGAACTGAATACCTTTAGCTAATTCTGTTTTAAAAAGTTTTGAATGTGGACTTTCTGATAAAAATAAAAACTGCTCAATTTCATTATCATATATATGATTAAATTCAGGATTAAAAACATTAGGCATAATAATTCCATTATTATATTCATCATCAGAGTTATCAGAAAAAGTCATATAATATCCTGCCCTTACAAAATCTAAATTATCTTTTTCAGCAGCTTGATATAATTTTTCAATTGCATCATTTTTTAACCAATCGTCAGGATCACATATTAAAAAATAAGGAGAATTAATAATGTTAATAGCATATTCTAAAACTGATCCATACCCACCATTTTCTTTTTCAATACATTTTATTCTATTATCTTTTTTTTCGTATTCTTTAATTATTTTTACACTATTGTCTGGAGAGCCATCACTTATTGCTAAGATTTCAATATCTTTAAATGACTGATTTATTAAGCTCTCTAAGCATTTTGATAAGTATTTCTCAACATTGTATATTGGAACTACTATACTAACTTTTGCCATTTTTTTCCTCCATAACCTTCTTTTAAAAAGTCATAATTATACTGTTTTAATATGTATCATATTCTATCAAACAATAGTAAATAAATCAATAAATCATAAGCAATCTTATCCTAAATATTGTAATTTTTTTTTATTCGACATATAATATAAAAGAAAAAATATAATTATATTTTTTTACACAATATTCATTATTTACACAAAAAGAGGTGTTACATTATGAAAAAATATAAATTAGCACTAGTAGGTGCTACTGGATTAGTTGGAAGAAAAGCATTAGAAGTATTAGAAGAATTCAATCTTCCAATTTCTGAATATGTATTCTTTTGTTCTTCAAGATCTGCTGGAACAAAAATCAAATTTATGGGAAAAGAATACATTGCTCGTGAATTAAAGGAAGACTCATTTGACGAAGGATTTGACTATGCAATTTTTTCTGCAGGTGGAGATACTTCAAAAAAGTTTTCACCAATCGCTGCATCTAAAGGATGTATAGTTGTTGACAATAGTAGTGCATTTAGAATGGATCCCAATGTTCCTTTAGTTGTTCCAGAAGTAAATATAGAAGATGCATATAAAAACAATGGAATCATTGCTAACCCTAATTGCTCTACGATACAAGCAGTTGTTCCACTAAAGCCATTAGATAATAAATATAGAATTAAAAGAATAGTATACTCTACTTATCAAGCTGTTTCTGGAGCAGGTCAAAAAGGGGTCCAAGATTTTTACAATACACAAAAAGGAGAACAACCAATAAAGTTCCCACACCCAATTTATAATAATTGCTTACCACATATTGATGTATTTTTAGATAATGGTTATACAAAAGAAGAAATGAAAATGATTAATGAAACTAGAAAAATATTACACAGGCCTGATTTAAAAATCACAGCAACAACTGTTAGAGTTCCTGTTTTAAATTCTCACAGTGAATCTATTAACATTGAATTTGAAAATGACTTTAAATTAGATGATGTACGAAAACTATTATCTGAATATCCTGGAATAATTGTTGAAGACGATGTCCAAAACAATATTTACCCCTTAGCTACAAAAGCATCTAATCATAATGAAGTTTATGTTGGAAGAATTCGTCGTGATGACAGTGTTCCTTATGGATTAAATATTTGGGTAGTAGCTGATAATATAAGAAAAGGTGCTGCAACAAATGCTATTCAAATTGTTGATGAATTAATTAAACATAATAATTAATCTTTCGTAACACTAAGTCTGGTATAACATAAAGCATTTCTAAATATCGCTTCCATACATTAAGGAGCTCTAACAATATAAAAGTGGCAACCTTCCAAACACAAGGTTTGGTTTTCCACTTTAATATTCAAGAGCTCCTATAATTATTCCGCTCAAATTTAGAAATGCTTTATGTTATACCAGACTTAGTGTTATAGAAATGATATTATTAAAATCTTTAAAACTTATATACAGTAATTCGAGAAAAATTTTTAATTTTCAGAACTAGCTATTGATTTTCAAAAACAATTCCTGTATAATTAATTAGTCGCAAGACAAATAGGAGTATAGTGTTAATGGTAGCACATCGGTCTCCAAAACCGCTTGTCTGGGTTCGAATCCTAGTACTCCTGCCAAATAAAAAGGGCTATACCAGAAAGGAAAAATTCATGTATAGCTCTTTTTTTAAATTTTATTTTTTAATTTCAATCATTCTAATTTTAATCTCTACCTTTACTATAAAATATTCAGAAAAAAATCCACAAATTTTTGAATCAATCAACTCAAGCCAATTTAACTGGCCACTTCCAGGAAATAAAACTATCACATCCAAATTTGGATATCGCAAATCTCCAACAACAGGTGCATCAACATATCATTCAGGAATAGATATTGCAGCAACCGAAGGAACTCCAATATATGCAGTTTTCCCTGGAAAAGTAATTTTAGCAAGTTTTAAAGGTGCAGGAGGATATACCATATCAATTGAAAATAATGGCTACATAGCCTCATATTGTCACATATCTCCAAATTACCTCTACAAAATTGGAGACTATATAACATCAAATTCTATAGTTGCTTATGTAGGGCCAAAAAATGTGTATAATGTCCAGGGCAATCCATATATAGATTCTAATCGGTAATCCCACAAATGGTGCGACAACTGGATGTCACCTACATTTGACAATAAAAAAAGACGGCAAAGCCGTCAATCCATTAGATTATTTTTAATTGTCACTATCATTATCATCATCGTCATCATCCCATTCAATATCAAAACTTTGACCACATTCTGGGCAACACATATCAGTAACCTCATCATCATATTCTGTCTGAAATTCATAGCCACAATATGGACATGTAATAAAGAAATCATAATATTCTATTTCCATTATTTTTTCAAATATTTTCAGTTTTTCTTCTAATACAGCAATTCTTTCTTCATATGCAGAATTTTTATTTTCAATTGTTTTTATTTTCTCATCATACTTATCTAAAATATTTGAACAATCATCAACTACTATAGAAACTATATCATCAAGTTGCTCTTTAGCCATTTCAAGCTTTTCCTTGTCTTTAATAGTATTTTCTAGAGTTTCAATCATCTTTTGGTATTGTTCTTCCAATTTATTTGCCACTAGCCTAAATCTCCTTTAGTTTTAAATTCTCTCCATGTACTCACCAGTTCTAGTATCAATTCTTATAACATCACCAATATTAACAAATAGTGGTACTTGTATTTCATATCCATTTTCTAGTGTAGCTGGTTTTCCAGAAGTTGTTGTTGTGTTTCCACTAAATCCAGGTTCAGTATATGTAACTTCTAATTCCACAAACATAGGTGGTTCAACAGCAAATACATTTCCCTTAAATGAAAGAATTTTACAATTCATATTTTCTTTTATAAATTTTAAAGCATCCCCAATTTGTTCTTTATTAAGTGGTATTTGCTCATAATTTTCATTATCCATAAAATAATATAAATCTTCATCATTATATAAATATTGCATATCTCTTTTTTCTATTTCTGCACCTTGTAGTTTTTCAGATGGATTAAATGTTTTCTCTAAAACTGAACCATTAATAACATTTTTTAATTTTGTTCTAACAAAAGCTGCTCCTTTTCCTGGTTTAACATGTTGAAATTCAACAACCTTGAATACTTGACCTTCCATTTCAAAAGTTGTTCCATTTCTTAAATCTCCTGCCATATATACTTCTGCCATATAATAATTCCTCCCTTTACTATTTACAAATTTCAATTTTTACTTTTTATATAATACTATATTTTATGCACAAAATCAAGTATTTGCGACATTTATTATAAAATATAAAGCAAACAAATAATTTTAGCAATTTATTATAGTTATATCTTTAGATGACTTAGTGAGTCTTCTGCATCCATTTTTGGTTATTAAAACAGTATCCTCTATTCTTATTCCGAATTGACCAGGCTTATATACTCCTGGCTCTGCTGTAACAACCATATTAGCCTTTAATGGCTGATCATATATTGTCGCAAAAAGCGGTTCTTCATGTATATCAAGTCCAACACCATGACCTAAAGAATGAAGTGGAACAAAGCCATTTTGTTTCAAATCATTATTTGAATTAAGCGCTATAGACTTTATATTAGCTCCTTCCTTCATTTCGCTTTGTGCAATTTCATTATTTCTTAAACAAATTTGATATGGCTCTTTATATTGATCTTCTACATAATTTATAAATAACATTCTTGTCATATCAGAACAATATCCATTGTACTTACATCCCATATCTATAAGAATTATATCTCCATCTTTTATTCTTCTATTTCCAGGTACAGCATGTGGCATTGATGTATTATGTCCAGATGCTACAATAGGTTCAAAAGAAACATCATCTGCTCCATGTGTCTTATAATATTTTTCAATTTCGAAAGCAATTTCCTTTTCAGTCATTCCAATTTTTATATATCTCTTCAAATATTCAAAACAATTATCAGTTATTTCACACGCTTTTTCAATTTTTTTAATCTCAATTTCATCTTTTACAATTCTCTGTGTTTCGATTATATTTTCTGTTTCCATTAAGTTTACTCTATATCTTTGCAATAAATCTTTGTATTCACTATATGTCACATAATGCTCTTCAAATCCAACATTTTCGCAAAACATAAAAAATGAAGCATAATCATCTTTGGTTAAATTTTTCTTATCATTAACCAATATCTCATCTTCAATCGTTAAAATAGTATTTACAGCTTCAACATATCTACTATCTGTAATAAAAATGTTTTCTTTTAGTGTAATTAAAAGTATACCTTCTGCTTCTATTCCAGTTAAATATTTTATATTAACTGGATTTGATACTATCATTCCTTGCAGGTTTTGTGTCTTTATAATATCTCTAAGCCACTTAATCTTTATATTCATAATAGTACCTCCTTTAAATTTTATCTAATCCATTGCCCTGAAAGTGCAATCCAAATTGTCGCAAATAATATTTCTCCGGGAAAAGCCATTGTAATCATCGCAGAAATTGCTATAAATGGTCCAAAAGGTATATATTCATTTGGCTTTTTTATCTTTAAAATCAAAATCACCAAACTCCCTATTGCTCCAATCAAAAATGCCAAAATCGAAACAACAATAATATTTTTTAGGCCAAAAAATAATCCAAGTGCACCAATAAATTTAACATCTCCCATCCCCATAGCTTCTTTTCCAGCTATAAGACCTCCAAGCAATGTTATTATTAAAAATATTAAGCCACCTACAGCCATCCCCTCAATTCTATGTAATGCAATTGTCATTCCAGAAGGACTAAATATTCCTTCTGCGACTAAAAGTATTAAACCAATTTCAAAAATAGTTAAAACCAATCTATTTGGAATAATTTCAGCTTTTAAATCTACTAAAAATGCTGATATCAAAAATGGCAATAGTATAAAATAGCTAACTATCTTGATATTTCCATACCAATTATTAAAATCTATTCCACATACATATAATAAAACTATATTTAAAATAAACATTATCATCATAATTCCGTAGTGAGGAATTAACTCTTGTTTAAATTGTTTTAAAGAACCTTTTCCAATTATTTTTTCATGATCTATTAATCTTTTATTTATCATTCCAACTATTTGGCCTTCTATACAACCAATTAAACCAGCTAATAAATAAAATAATATATGAATATTATTAATATACATTTTTTAAATTTTACCTTTCTTCTTTAAGTATTTATTTAAAATTGCTTTTTCAATAGGTCTCTTAATTTTAGTAATAAATATATCTTTAGGCCCAACCTGTTTTACTAAAATTGAAAACATTTTCATTCTCTTTGCTCCAATTACATCGGTTGACAGCTGATCTCCTACAACTGCAACTTCTTGTGGATTTAATTCTAAAATATCCAAAGCCCTTTTAAAACCTGATTTTAAAGGTTTCTTTGCAAACATTATATATTCAATATCTAATTTTTTTGCAACATCAGAAACTTTTGCTTTCTTATTACTATTAGAAACAATAATACATTTTATACCATCATTTTTTAGATCACTACACCATTTTTCAGCTCCTGCAACTAAATTTTTATCATAATCTATCAAAGTATTATCTACATCTAATATTAGACCCTTTATATTATTTTTCTTAAGTAATGTTGAGTTTATGTTCTTTACACTTTCTAAATATAAATCAGGATATATATCCACTTTTTATTTTCCTTTCTTGCTTTGCATACTAAAATCGCTTTTTATTATTATAATCTTATCAATATGTTCTATTTTTGTCAATTTATGTTGATAATAAAAATTATTATTGATATACTTCTCATAAATTAAGGAGTTTTAAAAAATTGGAAAGTGAAAAAATAGTAGAAAAAAAGAAAAGAAAAAATATTTTAATTTATATTATTTATAAAATGTTCTCATATGACCTATTGTTTTATTATGCTGTATCGATGATATTTTTAAATAGTGTCAAAGGATTAACATTTGCTCAAATTATTTTTGCAGATTCGTTTTTTCCATTTTTTAAAGTTATATTTCAAATACCTACTACTTTATTTGTAGAAAAAAATGGAAAACGTTCTGGTTTAATTTTTGGAAACTTATGTCTTGTAATTTATATGTTATTCATACTTGGATGCAATTCATGCGTAATCCTCCTTATAGCAGATTTTATAGGTGCAATTGGATTTGCTTTTAAAAATTCATGTGAATCAAATTTATTGTATGATTCTATTCCAAAATCCAATGATAGACATAAAAAATTCTCAAAAATCGAAGGAAGATCTTCTGCATTGTATTATGCGTTTGAAGCAATTTCCTGCATAGCTTCTGGCTTGCTATATACCATAAATCCATATATTCCAATGGTACTTGCACTAATTTGTACTATAATATCCACATTGCTTGCACATCAGTTTTCAGAAGTTCCTGAAGACATCTCTAATGAAAATGAAGATCATTATAAAACTAAATCAACACAAGCTAGTTTAAGACATTATATAAGAAACTTAAAAAATGCTTTTAGATTTATTTTTTCATCAGGAAGATTAAAATCTCTTATATTTTACAATGCATATTTTATGTCTCTAATATATTTATTTACTAGCTATCGTAGAAGTATGTTATCTGAAATTGGAATAAATGCAAAAATAATAGGAATAGTATTTGCAATCTTAGGATTACTCGCTGCAGTTTCATCAGCACAATCTATTAAATTTAATAAAAAATTAAAAAATAAGACTTTAACATATTTCGGTATTTATTATGTAATATCAATTTTAATATCTGGTATTGTTGTTGTTTTAAAGATTCCTTTCAATATTGCAATTCCAATTATAATTATTATGTTTGGAATTCAATATATAATTAAAGGTCCATATCAAACATTAATTAAGCAATACTTAAGCAGTTTTTCAACAAGTAGTATGAGAATTAAAATAATATCTGCAAGTAATATTATAGAAGGAATTATTACTGGTATTATCTCTCTTATTGGTTCTGCTATACTTACTTTTACAGATACTGCACATGCCAATATTATATTTGGTATTGCCTCATCTATAATTATATTTTTACTTTTAAATTATATGAAATCTAGGGTTGGATTAAAACCTGAAGATTATCCACAACATGATATCGATTTTAAAGAAGTAAAGTAATAAAAGGTAGTTTCAGATTATTGAAACTGCCTTCTATTTTTTAAAATTTCTATCTACAAAAAATATGTTTTCCAATATGAATAACTTGTGGCCTTGACCAAATCCACTTACTTGTTGCAGTTGATGGATTAAAATAATAGATACAACCATATGTTGGATCCCATCCATTTAGCGCATCCTGAGCTGCTTTTCTTGCAGTTGAATCAGGTGTTAAATTGATTTGTCCATCTGAAACTGCATCAAATGCACCTGATTGATAAACTACTCCTGCTACAGTATTTGGAAAAGACGAACTTGATACTCTATTTAAAACAACAGCTGCAACTCCAACTTGTCCTGAATATGGCTCTCCTCTTGCCTCGGCATAAACTACTTTACTTAATAAATTTAAATCATTGCCACTAGAACTTGAACTACTTGAATTTATTCCCATTGCTGCCAATGTCTTTTTTCCAGCAATTCCATCAGCAGTAAGCCCATTCTTTTTTTGAAAACTCTTTACTGCAGCTTCTGTTTTACTTCCATATATCCCATCAACAGCTCCATTATAATATCCCCACCTTTTTAGCTTTTCTTGAATTTGTCTAACTTCATTTCCACTAGAACCTCTTCTAGAAGTAGAATATACAGTCAAAGATGCTCCTACAATAAAAACAAAAATTAAACATATTAGAAATAACTTTTTTCTCATAATTCCTCCACAAATATCAATATCTTTATTACTAGTATTTGTAAGTTATTTCTAAATTATACAAAAATTGCAAGTAAATATAAAATTACTTGCAATCATATAATTATTAATTTTAAAACAACTTTAAAAAAGTCCAATAACATTTTCAAAATCATCTAAATCAATTTTTTCTGCTGCCGGTATCTCTGGAAGTCCTGGCATTGTGAATATATTTCCAGTAATTGCAACAACAAATTCTGCACCATTTTTTAATATTATTTCTCTAACATGAATATCAAATGGTTCTTTACATTCAAGATTTTTTTGATCATCTGAAAAAGAATATTGTGTTTTAGCAATGCATACAGGGTAATTTCCATATCCTAATTTTTCAATTCTTTGAATTTCTTCCATTGCCTCATCTGAAAAAATAACATCACGCGCTCCATAAACTTTTTGTGCAACAGATCTAATTTTATTTTCAATTGTATCATTAAGATGATATGCATATTCCATTGTTTTTGCATTATCAGCAATACTTATAACTTTCTCAGCTAAATCTATTGCTCCTTCTCCACCTTTGGCCCAAACTTCAGTTAAACTCATTTCAACTCCAACTTCTGCTAGCTTTTCTTTTAATAATTGTATTTCATTATCAGTATCTTGCACAAATCTGTTAATAGCAACTACTACAGGTCTTTTATAAATATTTTTAATATTCTCAATATGTTTTATTAGATTTCCAATTCCATTTTCAAGGCATTCTAAATTTTCATTTTTTATATCACTTATTTCTTGTCCACCATGATATTTTAAAGCTTTAATTGTAGCTACACAAACAACACAAGATGGAACAATTCCAGCAGTTCTACATTTTATATCAAAAAATTTTTCGGCTCCTAAATCTGCTCCAAATCCAGCTTCAGTTATTACATAATAACCTAGCTTCATTGCCATTTTAGTTGCAACTATACTATTACATCCATGTGCAATATTAGCAAAAGGTCCACCATGAATAATTGCCGGAGTTCCTTCTAATGTTTGAACAATATTTGGATTAAAGGCTTCTTGTAATAATACTGTCATTGCGCCTTCGGCTTTCAAGTCTCTAGCAAATACAGGCTTATCTTCATTATTATATCCAATTATTATGTTTCCAAGTCTACGTTTTAAATCGTCTAAATCCTTTGCTAAACAAAAAATTGCCATAACTTCTGAAGCAACACTTATATCAAATCCATCTTCTCTTGAAACCATTCTTTTTTCGGAAGATAAACCAATTTGAACTTTTCTAAGAGATCTATCATTTAAATCTAAGCATCTTTTCCAAGTTACTCTTTTTATATTTAACTTATTTCCAAAATATAAATGATTATCAATCATCGCAGCCAATAAATTATTAGCTGAAGTAATAGCATGTATATCACCAGTAAAATGTAAATTAATATTTTCCATAGGAACTACCTGAGCATATCCACCTCCTGTAGCACCACCTTTTATGCCAAATACAGGTCCCATAGAAGGTTCTCTTAATGCTAAAATAGCTTTTTTATCAATTCTATTCATTGCATCAGCTAAACCAATTGAAACTGTGGTTTTCCCTTCTCCTAATGGAGTAGGATTAATAGATGTAACTAATATAACTTTACCATTTTCCCTACTTGATAATTCATTCATATATTTATTTTGAATTTTAGCCTTATACTTACCATATTGTTCAACAAATTCTTCAGGAATAGCAAGCTTAGTTGTTATTTCCCCAATTTTCTTTGGTTTAATGCTCCTAGCAATTTCAATATCTTCCATTTCAAAATACCTCCTTTATTATTCTGCCGTAAAATCTTTTTCGGTGATACCACCATCTTCATTAATTAAAATAGTAATTTTCTTTTCAGCCTCTTCTATTTTTTTATTACAAACTTTGGCAATTTTCATGCCCTCAGTAAACTTAGAAATAGCATCATCTAGCTTTAAATCATCTTTTTCAAGAGCACTTACTATTGTTTCTAACTCATCTAACATTTCTTCAAAACCCTTTTCTTTACTCATATATATCCTCCTTAGTGTCAAATGGGACGCCCTTTTTTGACACACTTTCTTTATTTAATTTTTATGTGTGTCAAAAAAGGGCGTCCCATTTGACACTTTCGCACTAATATTTCCATCTGAAACTCTGATATTTAAGGAATCACCTTCTTGCACATCTTTTACAGACTTTACTATTTTTTTATCCTTTTCAATAACACTATATCCTCTAGCTAATGTTTTTAAAGGACTTAAGCTGTCCAGTTTTGCTATTTTTTCAACCATGCTGAGTTTATAATCTTTTATTTTTGAAGTAATACTTTTTTCCATGTCTTTCATAAGAGACTCTAGCATCATATATCTATCTTTTACCAAATACTTTGGATCTGTAAACACTCTTGATTTTAAGCACTTTTCATATCTCATTTTAGAAAAATCAATTTTCTTTTTTAGTAAAATTCTTAACCTATTCTGATATAACCCAATTCTATCTTGCAAATCAAATATATCAGTAACAGCAAGCTCTGCAGCAGCTGAAGGTGTAGGTGCTCTTAAATCTGCAACAAAATCAGCTATAGTAAAATCTGTTTCATGTCCAACTGCAGAAATAATTGGAAGTTCAGATTCATAAATTGCATGTGCAACAACCTCTTCATTAAATGGCCATAAATCTTCAAGAGAACCGCCTCCTCTTGCAACTATTAGCACATCTGCTAATTTTTTTTCATTCATAAACTTAATTCCTTCTGCAATTTTTTCAGCAGCTCCAGGTCCTTGAACTGGAACTGGATATAATCGTATGTAACAATTTGGATTTCTTCTTGTTGATACATTTATAATATCTCTAATTACAGCACCAGTATTAGAAGTTAAAACTCCAATTATTTTGGGCATCATAGGAATCTTCTTTTTATGCGATTGATCAAATAAACCTTGTTTTTCTAATTTTTCCTTAAGGGCATTAAATTTTGCATACAAATCTCCTATACCATCTTCTTGCATTGCTTGTACATATATTTGATAAACACCATCTCTTTCAAAAACTCCAACACTTCCTAAAACATTTACTTTCATTCCATCTTTTGGAACAAAATTTAAAGTAGCTGTTGATGATTTGAACATAATACATTTTATTAAAGAATTCTCATCTTTAAGCGTAAAGTACATATGCCCAGTATAATGATGTTTGAAATTAGATATTTCTCCTCTCACAAACACACTTTTTAAATATTCATCATCTGCTACTTTATTTTTAATATATCTATTTAAATCAGAAACTGTTATTGGTTCAATCTTCATTTAAAACCTCACTTTTGTAAATTATTTATTAACAATACTTGCCAAAACTCCATTAACAAATACGGGTGCATTATCATCTCCATATTTTTTAGCAAGTTCAACAGCTTCATTTATCGCTACTTTAAAAGGCAATTCTTGATATTTAATTTCATAAATTGCAATTTTCAAAATTGCTAAATTAACTTTAGAAATTCTATCAATACTCCAGTCTTTCTTTAAGTTTTCAGAAATCATAGCTAAAATAGTTTCATTATTTTTTTCAATTCCACCAAATATAGAATTCAAATATTCAATTGCATTACTATCAGTAATTTCATTATCTTCAATATATAATTCAACTTGTTCTTTACTTAATTCTTTCTGAATTTCCATCCCATATATCATTTTAAATGCTAAATCTCTCATTGTTGATCTATTCATATTAATTCCTTCCTCACAACATTTTTTATAACTTATCAATTAAATTTTTTATTTTTTCTTTAACTTCTTCTCTATTTTTCTGAAAATATAAACCACCATATATTCCGCAAAACAATAACTGCAATTGGAATTATTAATCTATATAAACCAGTAACTACAATAATCAATGCAAATAAAAATCCTATAATTGGATATCTATATTTAGATATAAAGTCTAAAATTTTATCCATAAACATCTCTCCTTTATTGAACCTGCTGTTTTTTCTCCGCTTCAACACTTTTTATTTTTATATTTATACTACTTACCTCAAGATCAGTTGCTCTTTTAACACTGTGTTTTATTTCTTCTTGGATTTTTGTAGATATATCCTTAATTATAGTACTATCTTTAACAACAGCATTCAAATTAATTATAATATCTTTATTAGAATCAAATTCAATTTTCACATTAGATTCCTTTAAATCTTGGTTTCTTCTAAGAACTGTTTCTACTAAACTTGATATAGATTCTTTAGTAATAAGAAGAGAACCATTTTCATTCTCTAGTAAAACACCATTTGAAATCTCTCTATCTGTATCACTCTTCATAAAAATATTTGCAATAGCCCATAAACACATAATTAAGCTAATACATATAGTTGCAACAATATTCTCATTTAAAAAATAAGCTATATCATCAATAAAGCTTGTACTAATTGCTTCTGTACCAAGTAAAATACACATTATTGATAAGATAAAAACTATAATTGAAAAAACTATAATACTAAATCTTTCAAGTAATCTCATATTAATTCTCCTTATAATTATTCTTTTGAACTATCATCATCAGGTAAATTAACTCCCTGAACATGTACATTAACCTCAAGCACTTCTAAACCAGTCATAGATTCAACTGCTTTTTTTACTCTATTTTGAATTTCAAAAGCTATATCCGGAATTCTGACACCATATTCAACAATTATATTTACATCTATTTTAGTGCTTTTTTCACCTGCATCAACTTTAATTCCTTTTGACATTTTCTTTCCAAAAACATCTGATATTCCACCAGACATGCTAAATACTCCGTGAACTTCTGAAGCTGCTTTATTAGCAATAGCTGCAATTACATCATTTGCAATTCTTATTCCCTCACCATCACCATTTTCAACATTTACTTCTTGAAGGCTATTTTCTTCATCCATATTTTTCATCCCTTTCTTTAATAGTATTAGTATATCAATTATATAAAAGTTTTACAACCATTAATTAAATCTGGTTCCAACTTCAATACTATTACCTCTTAAATAATCAAAAACTGACATCTTCTTAGAGTTTTCTCCTTGAATCTCTAGAACTGAAATACTTCCATCTATAGTAGCTATCTTAAGACCATCTTTTGGATTAGAAACAAGAACTGTTCCGGGGATTTTATCAGTTTTTTCATCTAAAATACTAACTTTCCAAATTTTAATTTTTTTATCATGGTAAAAAGTATATGCTCCCATAAAAGGATTTAAACCTCTTACTAAATTTTTTATTTCCTGTGATGTCTTATTATTCCAATCAATTTTAGCAATTTCCTTATCAATCATCGGAGCCAATGTAAATTCTATTGGTTGCTTTGTTCTTGAATTAGTGCCATTTTCTATTTTTTCTAATGTTTCAACTAATAACTTTCCACCAATTTGTGATAACCTATCCCACAACTCTCCTGTTGTTTCATCATCACCGATTTCAACTTTTTTGGTTAAAATTATATCTCCTGTATCCATTCCCTCATCCATATACATAGTTGTTATTCCAGTTTCTTTATCTCCATTTAATACTGCCCATTGAATAGGAGCAGCTCCTCTATATTTAGGAAGAAGCGATCCATGAACATTTATACATCCAAGCCTTGGAATTTCCAAGATTTCTTTAGGAATTATTTTTCCATATGCAACAACACAAATCACATCAGGATTTATATCTTTTAATTTTTGAACAAATTCTGGATTATTTCTAACTCTTTGTGGCTGTTCTATTTCCAATCCGTTTTCTAAGGCATAAATCTTAACTTCTGATGGAACCATTTTCATTCCTCTACCCTTTGGTTTATCAGGATTTGTAACAACTAGTTTTATATCATGACCTGCCTGGACTATAGATTTTAATGAATCTCTTGCAAAATCAGGAGTTCCCATAAATACAATTTTTAAAGCCATTATATCTCCTCTCTATTTTTTATTTTCATTTTGTGGTGTAACAACTTCAAATGTTCCTGGAATTATTTTTTCTTTAAATGTTTCACCTTCTAAATGATCAATCTCATGTTGAAGAGCTTGTGCAAGTAAACCTTCCGCTTCAAGAGTAACTTTTTTCCCATCTAAATCTAAAGCCTTAACTTTTACTTTATAAAATCTTGTAACTTTTCCAAATTGATTTGGGTAACTTAAACAACCTTCTTCAATTTCAACTGTCTCCTCTGATTTTTCAACAATTACTGGATTAATTAAGCAAAATTTTGATTTATCATCATATAAATCAATAACTATAATTCTTTTTAATATTCCCACTTGAACTGCAGCAAGACCAAGCCCATCCCATTTATGCATAGTATCAAACATGTCTTCAGCAAGCTGTTTTATTCTATCATCAATTACTTCAATTTCTCTAGATTTTTTCTTTAATATTTCGTCACCTTCATATCTTAATGTTCTAATTGCCATTTGCTTCTCTCTCCTACTCTACATCATATTATTTGGATTAGAATCAACAATTAAGGATATATCTTTGTTTTTGTTGATTTCAAATTCATTTATTGCTTCATTTATTATTCCAATTGCCTTTTTATTTAATCTACATTTTATCACAATTCTCCACCTATAAGTATTTTGAATCTTATCAATAGGAGAAGGAACTGGTTTATAAATAAGCATATTTTCATTTTTCTTATTCATCAATATTTTATATATTTTTTCTGATGCACTTTTTACTTTGTTTTCATTTTCTCCATGAATTCTGAGTAATATTATATCGCAGAAAGGTGGATAATTCAAGCTTTTTCTAAGCTCAATCTCTGCTAAATAGAATTTATCATAATCTTGTTTTTGACTACAGATAATTGCATAATTATCTGGATTATATGTTTGAACCACTACTTCTCCTTTATCTTTTTCCCTTCCTGCTCTTCCAGCAACCTGTGTGATTGTCTGAAATGTACGTTCTTCAGCTCTATAATCTCCAACATTTAATGCACCATCTGCTGCAAGTACACCAACTAAAGTAACATTTGGAAAATGGTGTCCTTTAACAATCATTTGTGTTCCAATTAAAATATCAATATTTTCATCTTTAAATTTATTCAAAATAATTTCATGAGAATTCTTTTTAGTAACAGTATCAATATCCATTCTAATTGTAGTAGCTTCAGGATACAATTTTGAAATCTCAGCTTCAACTTTTTGTGTTCCACTTCCAAAATATTTAATTTTAGAACTGCCACATTCTGGACAAATTTTCATAACTTGCTCTTCATGCCCACAATAATGACATTTTAGCTTGTTTCCGAAAACTATGAAATGTAAGTGCAATATTACAATTAGGACATTTTACAACATGCCCGCAATCTCTACACATAATAAAAGTTGAATATCCTCTTCTATTTATAAACAAAATAGTTTGCTTTTTTTTCTTTAAATTTTCAGAAATTTTTTCTTGCAATTGTTCACTAAACATTGATCTATTTCCGTTTAGCAAGTTCAAGTCTCATATCAACAATTTCAATTTCAGGAGGTTTTGCATCATTTGCTCTTTTAGTCAAGTTAACTAATTGTTTCTCATTTTTTAAAGCCTTATAATAATCGCAAACATCAGGTGTAGCACTTCCTAAAACAAGTGGAATATCATTTTGTTTTGCAATATATCTTGCTAAATCCTTAGAATGATATCTAGGAGTCATATCAGATTTATAAGAATTATCATGTGCCTCATCAATTATAATTATTCCTAAATCTTTAACTGGAGCAAAAATTGCTGAACGAGCGCCAATAATAATTCGGGCTTTGTTTTCTTTTATTCTGTTCCACTCATCAAATCTTTCACCATTTGAAAGTTTACTATGCAAAACAGCAATACAGTCACCAAATCTAGCCCTAAATCTATCAACAATTTGCGGTGTAAGTGAAATCTCAGGAACCAAAACCAATGCGTTTTTTCCGTTATTTATAACTTTTTCAATCAATTGTAAATATACTTCTGTTTTTCCAGATCCAGTAACTCCTTTTAATAGAAATTCTGCAAATTCTTGATTATCAATCATAAATTCAATTTGATCATATGCATCTTTTTGCTCATCATTTAAACTTAATTTTTTATCTCTAATTACTTTTTTATTAATAAATGGATTTCTATCTACTTTTTCATAAACAAATTTAATATAACCATTTTTCTCTAATGTTTTCATTACAGCTTTGCTTACACCGGTAAGCATTTCAAGTTCTGATATATCTATACCGTCATTATTAATTAAATAACTTAATAGTTTTTGATGTTTTTCACTTTTTAAAACATTTTCTACTTCAAATCTAATTTCTTCTTTTTCCCTATCTAAATAGACAAATCTTGCTTTTTTTTCTCTCATTCTTTTAGACATATCTCTAGTTGCAGATCCTGGTGGTAACATTAGTTTTATACAATCTGAAACATTACAAAAATATTTTTGTGCCATCAACTTGGCAAGTTCAATATTTTCTTTAGTTAAAATTGAATCTTCAATGACTGCAATTTCTCTGCATTCATATTCAGATTCTTTTTTTAAATCTATAACATATCCCTCTGATAGATTTGTTCCTTTTCCAAAAGGCACAAAAACTCTACATCCAATAGAAATCTGGCTACTAAATTCTTTTGGAACTTTATAATCAAAAACTCTATTCAATTGTCTAGCATTACTATTTATAAGTACTGATGCAAACATTTTTAAACTTCCTCATCCTCTAGTCTTTTTTCATTTTCAATTATGGCCTTTATTATTTGAATCGATTTTTCTAAATCATCATTTTTAAGAACATAATCATAATTTCCAATTTTAGATTCTTCATAATCAAATCTATTTAATCTTAATTTTATTTCATCAGGTCCAGGTTTATCTGCTCTATTTTCTAATCTTTTTTTAAGCTCTTCTTTAGGAACTCTTAAAAATATTGTAACTATTTTGGTATCATTTCCCAATAAACTTTTTAAATTCTCTGTACCATTTACTTCAATATCTTTTACAATTATTTTACCACTTGCAATTTTTTCATTTAAAAGCTTTTTCGAAGTACCATAATAAAAATTATGGTGGACATCATATTCATAAAACTCGCCATTTGCAAGTCTTTCTTCAAATTCTTCTTTAGATACAAAATGATATTTATCTCCCTCAATATCGTCTGATCTCATCGCTCTTGATGTATAAGATGGAAGTGTATCAACATTATTCATTCTTTTTAATAATTCTTTTTTTATAGTATCTTTTCCAGCCCCAGAAACCCCTGATAATATAACTAACATAAAATTTTTCCTCCTAAAAATAAATAAAAAACAGAAAATGGCAAACATTCCACTTTCTGCATCTAATCTTTTATTCTTTGTCTTCATCTTCATCTAGTTTATCAACTTTTCCTTCAGCAATCTCTTGAGCAGCAAGTGTAACAAAGCTATCTTCTTTTTTATTTGTTAGTGGCTCTGCTCCTTGTGCTAATTGCCTAGCTCTTTTAGATGTAACAAGTACTAATTGATATCTGTCATTTACCTTATCAAGTAATTCTTTTACTGTAGGTTTTACCATCATGATAATTCATCCCCCTTCTCATTCTACTCTTCAACTTCATCTTTATCTAATCTACCTGCTACTGTTTCTGGCTGAACAGCTGATAAAATAACATGTCCAGAATCCATAATAATAACAGCTCTCGTTCTTCTTCCGTATGTAGCATCAATTGCCATTTTTGAATCTTTAGCTTCTTGAATTAAACGTTTAATTGGTGCAGAATCAGGACTTACTATAGAAATAATCCTATTTGCGCAAACGATATTTCCAAAACCAATATTAATTAATTGCATTATTTCATTTCTCCTTTTCTACTCTATATTTTGAATTTGCTCTCTAACATCTTCAATTTGTGTTTTAAGTTCAATAACACATTTTGAAATGTCCATACTATTAGCTTTTGAACCAATAGTATTAACTTCTCTATTCATTTCTTGTATAATAAAATCACATTTTTTCCCTATAGGTGAACTTCCACTTTCTATTAAACCCACAAATTGAGATATATGGCTATTTAATCTAGTAAGTTCTTCTTGAATTGATGATTTATCTGAAAAGATTACAATTTCTTGTGCTAACCTATTTTCATCTATAACATCTGTTTTCATTAGTTCTTTAACCCTCTGCTCTAATTTTACTACATATTCTTCAACAAGTCCAGAAGAAAATTCGCAAACCTCTGAAACTTTTGATTTTATACTTTCAATTCTTCCAATTAAATCTTTTTTTATTTTATTTCCTTCTGATTCCCTCATTAAAATAAAATTATCTAAAGATTCTTTTAATGCAACACTTAATTCTTCCCAATATAAATCTTCATTTTCTTCATTTGTAATATTTAAAACCTCTGGAAATTTCGATATTTCAGTAACTGCAATTGTATCTTTAATTCCTGTTTCTTGTGCTAACTCTTTAAGTTGCTTGATATATATTTTAGCAATGTCTTTATTAATTTTAATGGATTTTCCTTTTTCACTAAAATCATTCATTGTAACAAAAACATCAATTTTTCCTCTAGAAATTTTTGATAAAACTTCTTTTCTTACTTTTTCTTCTAAAAATGAAATTGATCTGGGTAATTTTATTGATATATCACTATATTTATGATTTACAGATTTTATCTCAACAACATATTCTCTTCCTTCATTTTCATATTTTCCTCTTCCAAAACCTGTCATACTTTTTATCATATTATTCTTCATCCTCTTTCTTTTTCTTTCTTGCAGTAGCCATTGACTTAACAACCTTTTTGCCTGTTGGCTTTCTTCCTCTTTTCTTAGGTGTTTTAGTTTTAGTTTCTTTTTTACTAACATTAGTTTTTAATTCTATAGTATCTTCTTGCTCTTGATTTTCTTCTAGTTTTTCAGTAGGTAAAACTTTTTTTATCTCTTTCCTCTTTATGCTTTTTATCTTATTTAATTGATTCTTTAAAATATTAGTTTTACGCTTTTTAATAGAATTATCATCATCAACATTTTCAAATTTTCTTTCATTTTTTATTTCAAGATATGATTCTCTTTTAAAAGTTAAAATTTCTTTTATATCACTTAATCCTCTTCTATATTTTTTAACTTCATTAATATATACAACTAGAGCTTTAATAGCATAATATATTGAAATATATAAACATGATAATGAATAAAGTGAAATAAAAGTTTTTCCTCTTTTTAAATAAACATATGGCATAAATAATGAAATCAAACTTATAAACATTATTTCAATTCCGCGTATAAATACTATATCATTTTCTTTTCTATATCCAACTTCAAATAATACAATGGCAATAATAGTAAAAGTGCAAGCACATATATTTAAACAATATGTAAAAACATTACTTCTAGTTTTTAGAAAAACAATATAAGTAAAAATGTAATATATAAAAACCACTATAGACATAAGTAATTCTTTAAACACTTTTGTGTTTATTTTTTTCATCACATCTTTTGGTATTAATATATCTAAATGGTTTTCTAAATCTCCATCTGTATCCATAAAATTTTTTACCCCTTCTATTTAGAATACTAGCTTATGATTCAAGCTCATACATTACTATTGCACATATTGCAACAGGTGCAGTTTCAGTTCTTAAAATTCTACTTCCTAAACTAACTGATTTTACTCCTATTTCATTAAGGATTTTAAACTCATCATCATCTATTCCACCTTCTGGTCCAATAATGATAGCTATATTTTCGCAGTTACCACAATCATTTTTAAGTACTTGTTTTAATAAAACTTTTCTCTCTTTTTCATATGCTAATATGGTAATATCAAATTTTTGTAATTCTAAACACATTTCTTTAAAACTTAAGATTTTATCAACTTTTAAAACTTCATTTCTTAGTGATTGTTTTGATGCGACCTCTGCAATTTTTTTCCATCTATCTAACTTCTTTGGTCTGTCTTTTGTATCTATCTTTACTACAGATCTTTTCATTTCTACAGGAACAATTTCAAATGCTCCAAGTTCTGTACATTTTTGTATTATATATTCAATTTTATCAGCCTTTGCTAATCCTTGAAAAATTGTTAGTTTTATTTTATTTGATTTAGCTTTATTTTCTTCCAAAATTTCACATTTTATAAATTCAGATGTTAATTCTAAAATCCTAGTCTTATAAATTGTTCCTTCACAAACAACAGTTAAAATGTCTCCAATTTCTTTTCTTAAAACATTTTTTATGTGGTTAACATCAGAATTATTTATATAAATTATATTATCTTTAATCTGATCAGCATTTACAAAAAAATTCATATTTCTCCTACCTTAAGAATTCTTTCATTAAGCAATTTTCCTAATTTCGAATTAAGTAAAATTAATTCTCTACTACCTATTTTAGTACTTTCTATTCCTAGCAATCTATTTTCAGATATCGTCTTTTCAAGCTCTTGATTTTCTCTTATCAAATTTTTATTTAATATTTTATAATGTTCTATTTTAGCTTTAAATCCATGTGGTATAACCATTACAGGCTTCCATTTATCAGTCTTTTCTCTATTTAAAATCTTTTTATCTAGCATAAATGTTTTAATAATTTTTTCTTGCAAACATAATAATTCTCCTGTTTTAATATCAGCATTTTCAATCATATTTGCAAGCTCAAATATTGTTTTTCTCTCATTTTTCTTTTCTTCATATTCTTTTTTCGCAAGCTTAATCTTTAATTCATGGTTTTGAATAGAAAGATTTCTATATTTTTTTATTCCTATAAATTTGTCTAATAAAGAACTTTTAACATTAAAATTCTCTTTGATTCTATTTTCATAATCAATTTTTGCATCATAAATAGCTTTATATACTATCTTATTCATTTCAATTTCTTGAAAATTTTCTATTTGCAAAATCTCTTTTTCAATTAAATTTTTTAATATTTTAAAATTTCTAGCAAACTCTCTTTTTAATTCAACAACTCTTCTATTATACCCTAGATTTGCTTCTATACTTTTTGCCAAAAAATTTCTCAATTTTATAAATGGGTCTGGAGATATTTCTAGCTTTGATTTAAATTCTATTTTAAAAATCTTGCTACTATTTTTACACAAACGAATTCTACATTTTAGTCTATCAATCTCAGATATTAAAATATCTACTTGATTTAAAAAACTAACTAAATAATTAGAATTTGCCATATAATCATCTCCTTTCTTTTATCTTTCGTAAAACATAACTATAATTCAGTAACCTCATATCCAGCTAAATCTGGCCTTTGAACCTGATCTGGTGAAACATTACCTATTTTATACCTATAATAGATAGTTGAATCTACTTGGTTTGAACCATCAAGATTGTTTTGACAAATCATTTTTACAATCATTCCAGAAGACCTATCAAGCCAAATATTAAACTCAATTTCATTATTTTTTAATGTAAAATTAACACATTTTATTCCATTTACAGTTTCATATTTTTTGAATTCATAATTATAGTTTTCATCTTCAAATAATTTTGCTACACTACAAATCATTGCTTTAAAATCATCAATTTCACTCTTGTAATTTGAATAAATATATGCTCTTTTTTGGCTATCGACCAATTGTATTATAATTTGTTCATCTTTATTGTCATAAATCGTAAAACCATCGACATTACTAATCATTTCATTATTTTTTAATTTATAATCAGAAACAATATCTTTTCCATAAGTATTTGTAATCATTTCACATGAAATATTGTCAATAATTGCAACTTTTTGAGCTAAAATTTTTGCATCATTTCTCGACATTTTTTTATAGTTTCTGTTATAAAAAATTACTAACATTCCTAGTGTAACCAAAATTATTATTACAATAGTTGGAATAGCCAAAATAAATACTTTTTTTTCTTTCATTTGTATACACATCCTTCTTTTTGAAGGTAATTCTTTTTCTAGTTTGTAGTATATCTTAAATTGTCGTTTTTTTCAACCTCTATTTTATAATTATTGCTTCCCTGACGATTTATGTCGAATTTTGGCGATGACTTTTTCTTGCCAAACCTTCTTTTAGATAGTATAATCTGAACAGTTAATATTTTATTAACATTTAATTCTAAAAGTTGTATTTTAATTCTAAAAATACAATTCTTCCCCCAAACAATAAATTTTAAAATTTAGGTATTTATATTAGTTTAACCATTTTCATATGTTAATATAAATATTAGCTAATCTATAAGGAAAGGAGTTTTTATCTTATAACCTAAACTTTGTTTTAAAAGGCAATTTATGCGGTATAGCCCCCAATTAATATTGCAAAATAAAAATAATAATAATTTTAAAAAGTGATATATAAATACCTAAAATTTACAAACTACTACTAAAAACAGGTTTTAAGTCTTAAACTTAAAACCTGTTTTATATTATTATTATTTCTTATTAATGAAACTAACTATTATTAAAAATGTCTTCCTCCATTTTTTCCTGGAGCACTTCTTAAATTTCTATATCCATCAAGCTTATTTAGCTTTTTCTCAGCATCTTTTAAATTTTCTTGACTTGAATTTTCAGGCAAGCCTTCCAATGCGTTCAAACGTTCAGATTCATCTTCTGTTTCTTCATCATCAACAATTTCATATTCTTCTTCAAATTCTCTAAGTTTTTTACTTTTAACATAAGCTATACATGCAAATACAATTGCTGCATATAAAGTTAAAATATATATTCCTAAAACTATAAAAGCTTTTAAACTATTTGGAATATTTTTCAAACTAAATCCGCCTTTATCATTATTTGATGGTTTATTTTTAACAGCTCCAACTACAGTACTTTCAGCTTCTTTTTCTTCAAGCTTTTTTATAACTGTAATTGTATATTTTGAATATTCCTTTTCCTCATCTTTTACAACTAGTGTTATTATTCCTTTTCCGTCTTCTAAAACTTCTACAGAAATCTCAACATTTGCCTTATCATAATTCGACTGTGCAACAATTTTTTCTTTAATAGAGTTTAACAAATCTTGTGTAACATCCTCATCAACCATTATATCATAATTATATAAATCTATTTTAAATTCTTGTTCTAATTTGTAATCAGCTATTTCTAATGATTTTAAGCCAATTCCCTCTTCTGGTTTTTCCTCGACTTGTTCATTTTCTTCAGGTTCTACTACATTAGGTACATCTTCTCCAGCTGTAGTTGCTCTAACTACTGAAACTGTATAATTTTTTGATCCTGCACTATTTGAAACAGTAACTGTAAATTTATTTGTTCCTTCTTTTAAAGTTTTTGTTCCAGTGCCAGAAATAGAACCATTTTTTGATGTAGCATATAAATTAATAGAGGTACAATCATTTGGAACATTTACTGTATATGATGTTCTCCCTGAAGAAAATCCTGAAAAATCATGTGGATTAATTCCTAGGTTACTCAATGTTGGAGCAGTAACTGCATTTTCTCCAGATCCGTTATTTCCACTTTGATTATTTCCTTGACTTGGAGTAGCATTTCCTGAAGAAGGATTACTAGTAGTTGTTGATGGAGCTGGTGTATTTATAGTAACACTAGCGCTTTTGGAAACATTTACATCTTCACCAGCATTAGTAGAAACCTCTCCACTAGCAGAAATTGTAACACTACCAGATGAACCAGCAGTTACAGTTACAGGTTGTGAATTATTTTCTATCCATATAGATGATGGACTAACATTACCATTTGTTGCTGAAATATTAATTCTTCCTGTTGCATCACTACCACTTATTGTAACTGTAAATGAACCTCCAGGTGCTACTGAAGATGTTGAAGGGCTTACTGATATTGATGCTGCAAAAGTTTTAGCTGACCAAAGTATTAAAAAAGTAATGCTTAAAAATATAACTAATTTAATTTTAGACTTTAAATTCATTTTATCTCTCCTTTATTTTTATTTATAATTCTATTTTATTCCCATACATAATATAGTTTTTTATTAAGACATAATCAGATGCCTTGACATTTCCATCTTTATTAACATCTGCTGCCATTTTTTTAATTTCTGAAAATTCATTTGCTTGTGGATCCATGATATAATTTTTAATTAAAACATAGTCAGATGCTTTTATTTTTCCATCACCATTGACATCGCCTAATTTAATAGATGTATATTCTTTATCATTGTAAATTATTTTAAATCCTGTTCCAATAAAATCACCATTATTTGTAACTTCATCACCATTTAAATTTTTAACTACAGCAGATGGATACTTTTTCTTTACTAATTCAACTGTAATTATTGGTGTCATTTTTGCATACTCTCCATCAAATTTCAAATCACCCACATCAAGTGTTCCATCTGTCATATCAACTAAAGAACG